>CANEUJ010000001.1 GCA_947441745.1 Neisseriaceae bacterium
CTGTTTCATTAACCTAGGTCATCCCAAACAAGAACTTTTTGCTGTTTCATTAACCTAGGTCATCCCAAACAAGAACTTTTTGCTGTTTCATTAAGAGTTTGGGATCCATGCCCTAAAAAGGTTCTAATGCAAGAGCATGAATCTAAGCCTACTGCTTTGATAATGAATAACCCCTTTAAATACTTGAGATAGTTATGGGATCACACACATGAAAGATAAATTATGCAACAAAAAATTCGTCATATAAAAAGCTTTGTGCTTCGCCAAGGTAAAATCACATCTGGGCAATTAAATGCCATTAACACTCTACTCCCAAAATACGGAATAAAGTACCAAACCACACAAGTTGATTTGGATGCTGTATTTGATAGTAAAAAAGATAAAATAATTGAGATAGGTTTTGGAATGGGTGCTGCAACTTGGCAAATTGCCAAACAAAACCCAGACTATGACTATCTTGGGATTGAAGTACATGGCCCAGGCGTTGGTACACTTCTGATGTCTATGGTAGAACATGATGTTAATAATATCCGAATTATTCAACATGATGCTATTGAAGTACTTAAAGATATGATACCTGATAACTCCATTACTGGATTTCATATCTACTTCCCAGACCCGTGGCACAAAAAGAAACATCATAAACGTCGGATAATACAGCCTGAATTTATAGATCTAATATCTAGTAAACTAAAACCAAGTGGCTATATTCATCTAGCTACTGACTGGGAACATTATGCTCTTTACATGTTGCAAATACTAAACCAAAACCCAAAGTTGCAGAACCAATCAGCAGATAATACGTTTGTAAAACGCCCTTCATACCGCCCTTTGACTAAGTTTGAACAACGCGGAATAAACTTAGGGCATGGAGTATGGGATTTAATATTTTTAGCTCGATAACAAAAACTCTTTTAATGCAGCAAAATTATTTTTAACTTTAATACTAAGTTTTTGTTGCTCCATAGCGTGTTGGAGACTAACTGGCATAGTGATTTTTTCGCCTAAAATTGATTCAATATCTTCAAAAAATTTAGCAGGATGTGCCGTTTCTAAAAAAACACCATTCACATTATTTATATTACTCTCAGATAAATAATCAGTTAAGCCCAAATAAGCCACCGCACCATGCGGGTCAAGAATATAATGAAATTCACTATATACTTTTTTTATTACAAGCCTAATTTCATCATCAGTATAACTTCTACCAATAATATCTTGCCTTATTTTAGTAATATCATTAGAATAAAACTCACTTAAACGAATAAAATTGCTCGGAGTTCCTACATCCATAGCATTAGCGATTGTTTTAATTGATTGGCGAGGACTATAAACACCAGTATCTAGATATTGTGGAACTATATCGTTTATATTGGTACTTGCTATAAACTTAGTAACTGGTAGTCCCATTTTTTTGGCTATTATTCCGCCACTTAGATTACCAAAATTACCGCTAGGAACAGATATTATTAGAGGTTTATTGGGTAATTGACTATAAGTATAAAAATAATAAATTGACTGTGGTATCAACCGACCTATATTAATTGAGTTAGCTGAAGTTAAATTTAATTTTTGGCATAACTCATCATCTAAAAATGCTTCTTTGACCATTCTTTGACAATCATCAAATGTTCCATCAATCTCAAGAGCTGTAATATTATTACCTAGAGTAGTTAATTGTTGCTCTTGAATTTCACTAACTTTTTCACTTGGATATAAAATAGTGATTTTGATATTATCCATATTAAAAAAACCCTGAGCAACAGCACTACCTGTATCTCCCGAAGTTGCCACCAAAATATTGATGCTATTATCTGTATTACGCCGTTTCAAATAATAAGACATTAGCGATGCCATAAAACGTGCCCCAAAATCTTTAAATGATAGTGATGGGCCATGAAATAGCTCTAAGACATAAATATTATCATGAATATTTTTAACTGGAGCATCAAAGTTAATCGCCTCATCAATAATTAGTTTTAAATCTGTAGCACTTATATCACCCCCAATCAAAGTACAACATACTATAAAAGCAATATCTTTTAAAGAATAATTAGCTATATTTTTAAAAAAAGTAGCATCTAATTTGGGAATATTAAGAGGTAAGAATAAGCCACCATCTGAAGAAAGCCCCCGAAAAAGTGCTTCTTCCAAACTTATATTAAGTGATTTATTATTTGTGCTATATAATTGCATAAGGACTCCATTTAATCAATAATCTTTACACCATTACTATTAATTTTAGATACATAAGTTTCACTTAATAACTGAGCAGTTGCAGCAGATTCCTGCATTTTAGCAACAACTTTTGTAGCGACTGCTTGACTATTACTAAGAGCAAATATAGCAGGGCCAGAACCAGAAATGCCAACACCCAATGCTCCAGCTTCAAGTGCAGCATTTTTTATATCATAAAATCCAGGTATTAATTTAGCCCGAAGTGGCTCAACTATAACATCAGTCAAAGAACGAGCAATCAATGCATAATCATCAGACATTAACCCCGCAATTAATCCTGCAACATTGCCCCATTGAGTAACAGCATCCGTTAATTTAATCATTGGATTTAGTATACCTCTAGCTACCCAAGTATTTATTTTAATATTAGGGTGTATAATACTACAATATAAATCTTTAGGGGTGTTAATTGAGATAACATCCAAAGTATCCAAGGGATGGCTACTTCTAATTAAAGTAAATCCACCAAATATCGCTGGTGCCACATTATCTGCATGAGCAGAACCACAGGCAACCCTCTCTCCCTCCATTGCAAACATTACTAACTGGCGTTTGGATAAATGACAATCAAGAAGATGGTTTAGTGCTACCACACCTGCAGCACTACTAGCAGCACTTGAACCAAGTCCACTACCTAAAGGCATGCGCTTATGTAAAACTATATCAACACCTTGATTACTATTTAGGAATTTTAGCATATGTAAAATAGCAACACTAACCGTGTTTTTTAATGGGTCAAGTGGTAATTGCCCATCATCTCCAGTTATTTCTAAAATCCTCACAGTAGAAGTTGAATTAAGGCTAAGAATTACTTCATCCCCAGGGGCATCAACAGCAAAGCCTAATATATCAAATCCACAAGTTACATTAGCAACTGTTGCTGGAGCAAATACTTTTATTGTTTTTTGCATAATTTTATCTTAATTCTTTAAATAATTACTAATAGCAATGATTTCAGCAAATAAACCTGAAGCAGTTACCTCAGCACCAGCACCAGGGCCTTGAATAACCAATGGTCTTGTGAAATAACGCTCTGTCGTAAATGAAATTATATTGTCACTACCAGATAATGAATAAAATGGATGTGCTGAATCTATCATAGCAAGATTAATCGAAGCCACGCCATTTTCATATTTCGCTAAGAATCTTAATACCTTACTTTCTTTTTCTGCTTGTATTTTACGAGCCTCAAAAATATGATTGTTACGTTCTAACTCAACAAAAAATTCATCAACAGTATTTGCTTTATAACAGCTCTCAGGTAAAATATTTTCTTTGATAATATCAGATATCTCAATATTAGCACCAACTTCACGGGCTAAAATAAGTATTTTACGAGCTACATCATTACCATTTAGGTCTTCCCTTGGATCTGGTTCAGTATAGCCATTTTCTTTAGCTTCTTTAACTACGTCACTAAATTTTTTGTCTCCAATGAAATTATTAAAAATATATGAAAGGGTACCTGAGAGAACCCCCTCAATTCTAATAACTTTATCACCACTTAACTTAAGGTTTTGTAAGGTATTTATTACTGGTAATCCAGCACCGACGTTAGTTTCATACATAAATTTACCAGCGTTTTTTGTCGCTATTTGCTTTAATTCTATGTAGTCAGTATAAGAGCTAGAATTTGCAATTTTATTTGGCGTAACTATTGAAATAATAGACTCGAGTATTGATTGATAATGAGTAACAATATCTTTATTACTAGTACAATCAACAAATACGGTATTTGGCATATTAAACGCCTGCATAGTTGCTACCATTTTGTTGATATTTGCTTTGTCCGTACTATCTTTTAAGCGATCTGGCCACTTATTTAGATCAATTCCATTTTCATCAATCACCATAGTCTTACTATTCATCAAACCAATTAGATTAATATTTAGGTTTTTTTCTTTAAGTAAATATTGTGAATTTTGCTCTATTTGCTTAAGTAGTGTACTACCAATTAATCCAGTTCCCACCATAAATAAATTAAGAGAACGTAAATCAGAATCAAAGAAAATATCATGAGTAACATTAAGTGCTTTGTGTAGATCTTTGCTCTCTATAATTGCAGAAATATTTAACTCCGAAGCTCCTTGTGCTATAGCAATGATATTTATCCCGTTTTTACCTAAGCCAGAGAAGAATTTACCTGCCAAACCAGAATGTTTACGCATTCCTTCCCCAATTATGGCTATTACCGAATAATCAGTTTTAGCAGCTACTCTATCTACATGCCCATTGATTATTTCATGATCAAACTCTTCGTTAACTGCAATAGCCGCTTTCAAACCATCATTTGCAGCCACAATAACACAAATCGAGTATTCAGAAGAGCCTTGGGTTGCCAAAAGAACATTGATATTTTTTTGAGCAATTGATCTAAACATACGCCCCAGAAAGCCAGGTAAACCCACCATTCCAGAACCTTGAATCACTAACATCGCAACAGTGTTGATTGATGAGATCCCTTTAATTAGATAGTTATTATATAGACTAGTTTGTTCACTTACCAAAGTACCTGGATGATCATGCTCTAGAGTGTTTTTTACTAATAATGGGATTCGTTTTTTAAAGACTGGCTGTAAGGTTGGTGAATAAATTATCTTGGCACCAAAATGGGATAACTCGATTGCTTCCTTATAACTAATATTTGGTACGGTAAAGGCTTTTTTTACGTATTTAGGATCAGCTGTCATAACACCATTGACATCAGTCCAAATTTCAATAGTATCAGTATTAATTCCTGCTCCAACTATTGCTGCAGTATAATCAGATCCACCGCGTCCAAGTGTCGTAGTTTCATTTTTGGAGTTTGAAGCGATAAACCCAGTTACTATAGGAACAAAATCAAATTGTTTGAAGAATTCTTGCAGATTATTATTAGTTTTGGCGAAATCCACTTTCGCATTACCAAAATTTTCATCAGTTTTGATTAAACTACGTGAATCAATAAATTTAGCCACAATACCATGCTGTTGTAAATATTTGGTAATTATCGAACACGATAATACCTCACCAAAACTAAGTACCAAATCTTCAGAGCGGAGAGACATTTCTTTTAATAAAAACACACCACGAAGAACATCGCCTAACTCATTAGTAATTTGCTTTATTAGTGCATTAATACTTTCGTGTTCCGCACTATTTATAATTGAATTAGCAATTGTTATATGCCTATTCTCGATTTGATTAAGCAACTCAATATACTCTGCATCGCCAGTAGCCGCAATTTTACCTGCTTCAAGTAGTTTATTGGTAATACCTGATAATGCTGAACAAACAACAACAATCTTCTCTTGTGCAGTTAAATTTAATTTAATAATATTTAAAACATTATTAAGTGCTGGTGTGGATCCAACAGAAGTTCCACCAAACTTTAAGACCTTCATGTTTATTTCCCTAATTAAATTCTTCAATCCTATTGCGTACTCTATGATACCACATATTATGTATTAACTCAATACAACAAACCTGAGGCTAAATTTAGGCTTTGTGGGGACAGGATACAGGCTCAGATAAACAAATTTTTCAATTATATAGACCCATGATATAATATTGTTAAATATATTAAATAGGAGAATATTATATTTAACCCTAGTCAATCTGATGTGCGAAATTTCTTTTTTGATATAATAGAAAAAGCAGAATTAGCTACGCCACTTAGCGATCTTGAAAAAATCGCATATAGTGTTATTTTAGAACATCCTGAGTATAAATCAATTCTTACTAATCGCAATAAATATCTAGATTATCAGTGGACTATCGAAAATGGGGAGACTAACCCATTTTTACATTTAAGTATGCATATGAGTATTATAGAACAACTCTCTATTGACCAACCAAATGGAATTAAAGCATTATATAATGAGTTATGTAGTCATTTTAAAGCACCTCATACAGCAAGTCATGAACTAATGGATTGTTTAGGGGAGATGCTGTGGCAAGCTCAATCAAATCATAGTGCACCTGATATTAGTATATATTTTAATTGTATTAACCAAAAACTTGGTAAAAGCTAATGTTTTGCTATGATGCACTATGCCATTATGAGGCAAATATTAAGCCAAACAACCTAACAATAATAACTACTACAGATTTTAATAATATACCAAAACTTGCTACACTTAGAAATCAATACCCAAAAGCTAAAATCGGATTTGGCATCCATCCCTGGTTTGTACAAAATAATTCTATAGAAAAATTAAAGTCTCTAATAACCCAATATAAACCAGATTTTATTGGTGAAATTGGTTTGGATTATTTGCATCCCAAAGCTAAATTACAACAAGAAATATTTATTACTCAACTAAATTTAGCAAAGGAGTTTAATTTACCTGTGATAATACACTCAGTTCGGGCGTATAATGATGTACTGAAGATATTAAAAGCATATAACCTTCGCGGAATTATCCATGGATTTAATAGCAATGACCTCATTGCTAAAGAATTTACTGTGCTTGGATTTTTACTAGGCATTGGAAATAATATTAGCAAAAACTCCAAAATAGCTCGGAATATAAAAGATATTGGTATGAGTAATCTAGTATTTGAAAGTGATGCCCCATTTAGCTCATGGTTTAATAAAAAAGTATCGACAAGTGATGATACTTTTTTATATGCTCAGATGGTTGCCAACAAATTAGATATTAATCTTATAGATTTAATTGAATATAGTAATAGTAATCTTCAAAACTTATTTAAGTAATATAGTAAAATCATTGGATACAGAAAGAACAAATATGAATAAAAAATCACCCCGCCATTTGGCACGAAGCCTTGCTATTCAAGGACTATATTTTCATAAACTCAACAATACCAATCTTGATGAAATTGAAGATTTTTTAAGTAAAAACTGTTTTGCTATTTACCCGATATCAAATTATGAATTAATGCATTTCTTACTTGATCAAGGTATTACTAAATACGGTGATATGCTAAAACTTTATACTCCACATCTTAACCGCACTATTGATGAAATAAACCTTATTGAACAAATTATACTAGTTATTGCTGCTATTGAATTAACTAATAACCCAAGCGTTCCTGCCCCAGTTATCATTAATGAATCAGTTGAACTAGCAAAACTCTATGGAGCTGAGGAGTCATATAAATTTATCAATGGTCTAGTTGATAAATTAGCTCGCGATCTAAGATAATAAGGTACCATAAATTAATTATGCAAATCGAACAAACACTGATTGATGAAATAATTCGTAAGAATGACATTGCTGAAGTAATCGGTAAATCGCTGAAACTAAAGCGAAGTGGCGGTAATTATTTTGCTTGCTGCCCATTTCATAACGAAAAATCAGCCTCATTCTCGGTGAATATTAATAAACAATTCTTTCACTGCTTTGGTTGTGGCGAATCTGGTAATGTAGTTACCTTTGTAATGAAATATAGTGGACTAAGCTTTGTAGATGCTATCAAATCATTGGCTAGTAATGCTCAGGTTTATATTCCTGAGAATAAAATAACTATTTCCAAAGAGCAAATAGCACAACAAAAAGAACATAAGCTAAACCTTGAAGGTACTATAAACCAAGTAGTTAGTTATTATCAAAACAATCTCACTAATTCAAGCATAGCCAGTAATTATCTAGCCAAACGTGGCTTAGCAAAAGTTATCGCTGACAAATTTCTCCTAGGTTATGTACCAAATACACCAAACCCACTATCTGGATTATTTAAAGATTACGCTACTAATAAATTCTTAATTGATGCTGGACTTGTTGTCAAAAATGAGGCTGGTAAAATCTATGATAGGTTTCGCGATCGGATTATGTTTCCGATTAGGAATGTTGGAGGTAACGTAATAGGTTTTGGTGGTAGAATTATTGATAAAGGTGAACCTAAATACCTAAATTCGCCTGAGACAGAGTTATTTAATAAATCATTAGAGCTGTATGGGTTATTTGAAGCTCAAAAGCAGATTAGAGATAAGAACCAAGCTTTTGTGGTTGAAGGCTATATGGATGTTATCGCCATGTTTCAGTTTGGAATTAATAATGTTGTTGCTAGTATGGGAACTGCTGCAACTGATGAACAAATTAAAAAACTATTTCGTGTTTGTGATGATATTTATTTTTGTTTTGATGGTGATAAGGCGGGACAAAAAGCTGCTTGGAGGGCTTTAGAGCGATCAATTCCATTAGTTACTGATGCTAAAGCAGTACATTTTATCTTTTTACCGACAGATCATGACCCCGATAGCTTTTTACGTAAGCATGGTACAAGCGAATTTATCAAATATCAAAATGAACATTGTCTCTCGATGTCAGATTTTTTGTTGAAGCAACTTGCTTTAGGGATAAATACAAGTAGCAATGAAGGTAAGGCAAAACTAATTAGTATTGCAAAACCATATATCGAACAAGTAACTGCGGTAGCACTACAAGTAATGCTAAAAAAACAACTAGCATCATTGGTAGAGCTTGAAGCAACTGTATTAGAAAGTATTTTAAATAACCGCTCACGCTATGCTTTTTATACCCAAAGACTAAATCCTAAGCTACTTCCTGAGACTACAAGAGTTCCATTAATCAATAAGATTTTAATAATAATCAAAACTGCCCTAAAAAATGTAGGGTGGGTAATTAACTACAAACTACCAGAACCAGATGAGCTTGAAGGGTTAAGTCGTGAGATACTTGATCTGATAATTTTATTAGATTATATCCAAAGTAATTATGATGATGGTGATACAGTTGAACTACAAAATATAGAATGTGAAAGCCTTAATCTAAACAATCTCAAAACCAGGTCTGATGAACTAATTGATACCAATGAAAAAGACTTTATCAAACGCTTAGACATCTTACTTAAACGAACTCGCCATCGAGTAACCCGCATCCCCAACATCCCCATGAAGAGCAATTAGTTAGAGATCATACGTCTTCACAGCATTTTCTAATTTAATTACCCATTGACACAACATAAATACTAAACTTATTATTCTATAGCTATGATAATATACCGTTATGAATCAGGTGTTATACTCGTTTTAGAAAATTAAGAAATGACAACCACAAATCCCCTTATACCCAAAAATGCACGTCAGATATTTATTGATGGCCCTGTAGGTAGACTTGATTGCTTAGAGCTATCTCCAGCAGGTGATGTTATAGGTATTGCAATTATTGCCCACCCTGACCCTAAAGGTGGCGGTACTAATACTAATAAAATAGTCCAAACTATAGCCAAAGTTCTTACTCAAAAGGGTTATCTGTGCTATTGCCCTAACTTACGTGGTGTAGGACTAAGCGATGGGGTTCACGACATGGGTATTGGTGAAGTAGCGGATGCCAAAGCGATTCATAATTTTATTCGTAAAGAACACCCAAATGTACCTCTAATCTTAGCAGGATTTTCTTTTGGTACTAGCGTTGTAAGTAATCTAGCTATACAAGTAGAATATAAACAACTAATTCTAATTGGACCAGCAGTAAGTCGCTACCACGTAACAGTAACAGATATTACAAAAACTATTGTCATTCATGGTGAAGAAGATGAAGTAATACCATTAGCTGAGGTATTTAAATGGGGACGCGAAAACAACCAAGCAATAATTTGGTATCCCTCAACAGGACATTTTTTTCATGGTAAAATCATTGGCTTAGCCAACCTTCTTTCGCAATTAATTCTATAGGAAATTATTATGGCAGTTTATACCAAATACCCCCACAAAGAGCTTCATATGCGAGTTCGCCATCTAAACAATCGCGATTTCGCAATTTTATTTGGAGTATTTATTGGAATGGGTGTTGCTATTGATGGAATATTCTTCCAACAGTTCATAATAGCACCAATACTTGGAAATGTGGTTAATAGTAGTATATACTTTAAAATAGGTGCCATAATCCTTAGTGGTGGCACCTTTGGTAATCTACTTAGTTATGTCGGTTCATGTATAGATATAATTACTAATTATAATACTATTTTCGATTTAATTGACAAAGTTAGATGTAAAAGACTAAAATTTAATTAAATTTACTACGTCTTTAACTCCACTGATTTCACGTATGCCATTAATTGCACCGTTTATTTGTATTTTATCACCAGCATCTTTGCCTAATAAATAAACTACCCCCGCACACGTCACCACTTTAATATTATTGGTGTTGACTTCTTTTTGGGCAATTAATCTGGTTTTGGCAGCTGATGTTATATAAGCATCTTTTGAGATATCGCCAATAGATTCTTTTTTGCCTATTTTTAGATGATTCAATACTTTTTTAACACCTTCAGTATTTTCTACCGCAAGATTTGCTTTATTGTATTCTTTCTGAGATGGAACTTGTCCCGCTAACAAAATATCACTATCATAGCTTGCAACCGTAAAACTACCACTTGGCACTTGTGCATCTAGAACTGAGTTTACTTTATGCTCCAAACTTTGATCCCCTAGTACGCCACCACCACCACGAGCATCAGCTCCAGTTGCTGTAGCAGCACCGACTCCAGCACCAATTACTGTTGCAGCACAACCAGTCATAACTGTTATGACAACACCTAGCATTAATATTTTTTTTAACATTTCAAAACCCCTATCATAAAAAACTATAAAATCACCTTAAGTAATTCTACAACACACCCAATGGTCTTACCGCTTGGATCAAAATGATCATTACATTCTGTAATTTCTACCCCTACAAGTTTTGATTTATCGATTTTTGATAATGCGTGAATGCAATCAAAAAAATTAATCCCATCATTCGCTGGAGTACCAACACCTGGTGCAAATTCTGGATCAAAACCATCTAGATCAATACTTAGTCCAATTTTATCTACTTTTGAGGCTAAATTACTCCATGCTTCTTCAAATACTTCACCAAAACCACGTTCGCTAATTTCTTCAGTATAATAAATTTTCACACCGAGACCTTCAAGGCGTTGTCTTTCAACCGCCTCATAAGAACGAATCCCAAAAAAAACTATATTCTTAGGATCTAGTTTTGGATTATTATCTAAAATATTCAAAAACTCCTCATACCCCTCACCAATAAGTGTTGCAACTGGCATACCATGAATATTACCACTTTCACTATCTTCAGGTGTATGAGCATCTAAATGCGCATCTAACCAGATTAGACCGTAACTTTGATCTTTTAGAGCTGTTGCTACTCCACTCCAAGAGCCAATAGCACACGAATGATCCCCACCAATAATAACTGGTAATTGATTGTTTAGTACTGCATCTTGAGTTAGAAGTGCTAATTCAGTAAAAAAACGTGTAAGACTAGGTATATCATGCCCTCCATCAGTATAATACACTATCTTGTCAAACTCCAAACCTAAAGGCTTCAGTAGATCATTTCTGGTTAAAATATCTGGAGTATCCGCAGAGCCTCGTGTGCCTGCACAAGCATCAATAGCTGCACCGATAAGTTTTATTTTATGTGTCATATTATTCCAAAACTGAGATTAAATTTTTAGGATCGCTAATTTGTGGGATTAAATCCATCTCATGTCCTATCGAATATTTATTTGCCAAATCTAAAATTAAGCGAAGTACCGAATAATCCTCAATTGCAAATCCAACTGAATCAAATACTGTAATCTCTGCATCATTGGTACGTGCTGGTTTTTTACCAGCAATTAACTCCCATAGTTCTGCATATACTAATCTATCAACTTCAGCACTACTTAATAATTGAATATCGCCCTCAATTATTGTTTGTGGCGTATATTCTACAACTATTTTACTTCTATAAAGAGTCTTAACATCAAGCTCAGTCTTACCAGGGCAATCTCCACCCAAGCCACTTATATGCATCCCATGCGATACCCAAGAGTCATCAATCACTACAACATGCCCCTTGCAAGCAGTACAAACAATCACTACATCAGCACCAACTACTGCATCTTTAGCCGTGTCACATGGAAGCAAATTATATCCTTTGAGATTATTGGCAAATTTGTCCATTGCGTTTTTATCAGTATCATAATACCTAATAGTAGTAAATTTACGTACCAAAAGATGAGCTTTTACTTCAAACTCACTTTGAGCTCCTGTTCCGATAATAGCCAAAATACTACTATCTTGGCGTGCAAGTAAATCACAAGCAATTATTGTAGTTGCTGCAGTTCTAAATGCTGTTAAGGCTGTCATTTCTGACACTAATTGTGGATACCCATTTTCAACCAAGGATAACTGTCCAGTTGCAATAACGGTTTGTCTTGCAGTAAGAGGGTTTTTAGGATGCCCATTTACGCATTTATAAGTATAATACTTACTATCAGCGGTTGGCATTAGCTCAATCACTCCATCATCAACATGAATAGCATGACGCGGGCTTTTATGAAATTCATGCCAACGACTAAAATCAGCTTTTATATACTCTATCAAATCAAGCATGAAATTATCAAATCCATGGATACTTACAATCTTTGCTACATCCTGTACCGTTATGACCTTGGTTAAATGAGGGGAATAATTAAAATTCCCTGTCGTTTCCATATCTTATTAGCCTATAAAAATTATATCTTATTTATGTAAATTATAAAAAGTATTTATCCCAAGATAAACTGCACTACTACCTAGATCTTCTTCTAAACGAAGTAGTTGATTATACTTACTAACCCGATCTGAACGGGATAATGAACCAGTCTTAATTTGCCCACAGTTAAGTGCAACAGCCAAATCAGCAATAACTGCATTTTCAGTTTCCCCTGATCTATGTGACATAACCGTTGTATATCCAGCATTTTTAGCCATCTCTACAGCACTTAAAGTTTCAGTTAAAGTACCAATTTGATTTATCTTAACCAAAAGTGAGTTAGCAATACCTTTTTTAATACCATTAGCTAATAGCTTTGGATTAGTCACGAAATTATCATCCCCAACTAATTGAATTTTACCACCCAAAGTTTTAGTTAGATGCATCCAACCAGCCTCATCTTGCTCAGCCATTCCATCTTCAATAGAAATAATCGGATACTTATTTACTAAATTAGCTAAATAATCCGTAAACTCCCCTGAAGTTAAGTGTAGATTTTCAGCTTCTAGATGGTATTTACCATCTTTATAAAATTCAGAACTTGCACAATCAAGCCCAAGCATAATATCACTACCTGCTACATACCCTGCTTTATCAATAGCTTCAAGAATTAATTTAAGTGCTTCTTCATTAGTTGCAAGATTGGGTGCAAATCCACCCTCATCACCAACTGATGTTGGATAACCACGAGATGCACAGATTGATTTAAGAGCATGAAATATTTCCGAGCCATAGCGAAGTGCTTCTTTAAAACTAGGAGCTCCAACTGGAAGAATCATAAACTCTTGAATATCAAGATTGTTATTAGCATGTGCCCCACCATTAATCACATTCATTTGTGGAACTGGAAGTATTTTTTTACCTATACCACCGATATAACGATAAAGAGGTACATCTAATTCCACACTCACAGCTTGAGCTACTGCAACTGATACAGCAAGCATTGCATTAGCTCCAAGATTAGATTTATTTTCAGTACCATCTAGTTTAATTAATTCTTGATCAAGACCCGTTTGGTCAAACGCATCAAAGCCAATGAGATGTTTAGCAATAGTTGTATTTACATTTTTTACTGCGTTTAGAACACCTTTGCCATTATAGCGACTTTTGTCACCATCACGAAGCTCTAACGCTTCTCTTGAGCCAGTTGAAGCACCTGATGGCACTGAAGCTCGACCAAATGCTCCAGAATCTAAAACAACTTCAGCTTCAACAGTTGGAAGCCCTCGAGAATCAAGTACCTCACGTGCATGTATACTAATAATTTCTGACATAATTTATTATCCTTATAAATTTATAGTTTTTTTACCAGTTTATCAATAGCCATAATTTCAGTTAAGAAACTCTCTATTTCATACATTGGAAATGAATTAGGCCCATCAGATTTAGCTTCAGATGGATTAGGATGGGTTTCCATAAATATTCCACTTACCCCAACGGCAACAGCCGCACGGGCTAATACTGGAACAAATTCTCTTTGCCCACCAGAGCTAGTTCCTTGCCCTCCAGGCAACTGTACCGAATGTGTTGCATCAAACACTACTGGGCAGTTGGTTTCTCTCATAACCACAAGACTACGCATATCAGACACTAGGTTATTGTAGCCAAAGCTAACTCCTCGTTCACAAGCCATAATTAGTCCATGACCTTCAACATTTTGAGCCTTACTTGTTACATATTTCATGTCCCAAGGCCCCAAAAACTGACCTTTTTTGATATTAACTACATTACCAGTTTTAGCTACTGCTTTAATAAAATTAGTCTGGCGACATAAAAAAGCTGGAGTTTGTAATATATCTGCAACTTCAGCAACTTGGTCAATCTCTTCTAATTCATGTACATCGGTTAATACCTTAAGACCCAATTGACTCTTTACTTCAGATAAGATTTTTAAACCATTATCGATTCCAGGGCCTCTAAAAGTAGAGTCAGAACTACGATTAGCTTTATCATAGCTTGACTTATAGATAAAATTTATTCCCAAACGGTCAGTAATTTCCTTAAGATAACCAGCTGTATCAATTGCTAATTGCTTTGATTCAATTACACAAGGGCCAGCGATTAGAAATAACGGCTTGTTTAGACCAATTTCAGTATCAAATAATTTCCAAGTGGTTTGCATTTAAACTCCCTTTGAAGTATTGTAATTATATGCCGCATTAATAAATGAAGTAAATAATGGGTGACCATGTTTAGGGTTTGAAGTAAATTCAGGATGAAACTGACAAGCTACAAACCACGGATGATCTGCTAATTCTATCATTTCCACCAAATGTTCGCGTCCAATAGAATACCCACTAACAATCAAACCTTTTTTAGTTAATTCGCCAATAAATTTATTATTCACTTCATAGCGATGGCGGTGGCGTTCCATTATTTTATCTTGTCCATAGATTTTTCTGGCTAAGGAGTTGTGTTCTAAAATACACTCCTGAGCTCCCAAACGCATAGTACCACCCAAATCAGTATTAGCATCTCTAGTTTCTAGTTTACCTGTATTATCTTCCCACTCGGCAATCATAGCAACAACAGGATATGGCGTACCAGTATCAAACTCGGTTGAGTTAGCATTCGCTAACTTAGATACATTTCTAGCATATTCAACAACAGCTATTTGCATACCTAAACATATTCCAAGATATGGGATTTTATGAATTCTAGCATACTCGACCGCCTTAATTTTACCTTCAACTCCGCGTTTACCAAAACCACCAGGGACTAAGATAGCATCAATATTTTTAAATAACGATAAGTTGTCGTTTTCTAAATCTTCAGCATCTACATAATGAATCTTAACATCAGTTTTAGTATGAATCCCAGCATGAATTATAGCCTCACTAAGAGACTTGTACGACTCGGTAAGTTCCACATATTTACCAACAAATGCTATATTAACAGTACGCTCTGGGTTATTTAGATTTTTAATCAAATTATCCCAAACGCTTAAATTAGCAGCTTTGGCAGTAATTTGTAATTGTTCACAAATGATATCATCAATTTGTTGCTCATGCAACATATGTGGCACTTGGTAAATACTTGGCATATTATAGCAAGCAATAACAGCTCTTTCTTCCACATTACAAAATAGTGCCATTTTTTGTTTTTCAGCTTGTGGTAGCTCTCTATCCATACGACAAAGAAGAATATCAGCCTGAATACCAATCTCGCGAAGCTCTTTAACTGAATGTTGTGTCGGTTTGGTTTTTATTTCACCACTACCTGGAAGATAAGGTACTAGTGTCAAATGAATATAGCAGGTATTAGTTCGTCCTTTTTGCTGACGTAACTGCCTTATTGCCTCTAAAAACGGCAGTGATTCAATATCGCCAACCGTGCCACCAACTTCAATCATTGCAATATCATACCCTGCTGCTCCAGCTTCTATCTTAGCCTTAATTTCATCAGTAATATGCGGTATTACCTGCACTGTACTACCTAGATATTCACCCCTACGTTCTTTTTTGATTACTGTTTCGTAGACTTGTCCAGTGGTAAAGTTATTTTTTTTGTGCATTTTAGTATTAATATATCGCTCATAATGACCTAGATCAAGATCGGTCTCAGCTCCATCTTCGGTTACAAAAACCTCACCATGCTGAAATGGGCTCATAGTCCCAGGATCCACATTAATATATGGATCTAGTTTTAGCATAGTAACAGATAAACCTCTAGTTTCTAAAATTGCCGCAACTGATGCTGCAGCGATTCCCTTACCTAAAGATGAAACTACACCACCAGTAATAAATATATATTTTGTCATAGCTACGCACGTTCCATATATTCACTAATATTCATTTGAGTTGCAAATATTTTTGCCATTGTATGTGATCTTTCTAATTTTATTTGTAGCATTATTATACCGTATTTTCCCCATTACTTGCTGGGGATTCCCAAAGTTTTAGTGTCAGCAACATCGATTGTTTAGGATTAATAAATGATGCCTAGTGTTTGGCTTGTGTGAAATGATGTACTCGAAATCCCAAAGCAAATAAACTGGCAAAATAACTAACAATAGCAATTATTAGTAATACCAGAAGTGAAAACACTCTAAGATAAGACTTACCATTAAAATCTAATGATAAAAAATGTTTACAAAGAAATAAGCATAAAGCCATAACAACTACAGCTACAATCATCTTTAATAAAAACATCCGCCAACCACTCTGCGGTACATAAATACCGCGCTTAATGAGTAAATAACACAAAGACCCAGCATTAAGACATGCCCCAAGCCCAATAGATAGAGCAAGCCCAGCATGTTTAAATGGTCCAATAAAAGCTAAATTCATCAATTGAGTACAAATAAGCACACAAATTGCAATTTTAACTGGAGTTTTTATATCTTGATTAGCATAAAACCCTGGCCCAAACACTTTAACTAAGATTATTCCAGTTAAGCCAACAGCATAAGCAGTTAAAGCTCTATCAGTCATTGCCACATCAAACAAGTCAAATTTACCATGCATAAATAACGTCATAGTAAGCTCTTTTGCGGTAATTGCCAAACCAACAGTTGCTGGTAATGCCATTAACAAACATAACCGCACTCCCCAGTCCATAGTTTTTGAAAATTCAAGCGTATTTTTATTACTTGCATGTTTTGATAAACTAGGTAACAAAATAGTACCTAAGGCAACACCCAAAACTCCTGTTGGAAATTCCATCAATCGATCAGCATAATACATCCACGATACACTTCCACTGGGTAGGTAGGAAGCAAAAATAGTATTTATAACTAAGCTAATTTGTGAAATTGACATCGCAAATACAGCAGGAACCATAAGTCTAACCACACGCCAAACCGCACTATTACGAAAATCAATCCGTGGTATTACTAGCATATCTATTTTTCGTAAGAAAGGTAATTGAAAACTAAGCTGAAGTATTCCACCAACAAATACAGCAACTGCAATTGTCATGATAGGTGGATTAAAAAAATGTCTTAATAATAAAGCAAAAATAAGCCATATAAGATTAAGTATAGTTGGCGTAAATGCTGGTATTGAAAACTTACCCCAAGTATTTAGTACCCCACTTACTAACGATGCTATAGATATAAAAAATATATACGGAAATGTTATTCTAAGTAATATTACAGTTAGATGAAATTTCTGAGGATCAGTGGTAAAACCAGGAGCAGTAATTAAAATCACAGCCCCAGCAAATACCACTCCAAGAATAGTAAAAAGAATTAGTACCAAAGCTAATAAGCCAGTAACACTAGCCACAAAATCACGAGTCTCTTTATGAGTTCTTTGGTTTTTATATTCTGCCAGTACTGGCACAAATGCTTGAGAAAAAGCACCTTCAGCAAATATACGCCTAAGTAAATTCGGCAACTTAAACGCTACCAAAAACGCATCACTAGCAAATCCAGCACCAAAGTAACGTGCCATAACCATATCACGCATAAATCCAATTATACGTGATATTAAAGTCATACCACTTACATTAAGAAGCGAACGAAATAGGCTTTTTGATTGTGCCATTAATTCTCATTCTTATTACAGATATTTGGTATCATTCGACGTAACAACTGGTCTTTAAAAAAGTAATGATGAATTATCGCAATGGCTGCATGCCCAAAAGCTAGGATAATAACAGCATGAGCAAGCCATAAATGAAACTCTTTCATCACATGAGTGACCGCTTTAGGGTACTCTCCAATAAATGTAGGTATTGGAATAATACCTAGAAAACTCAATGGATAACCATGAGCCTCAGTCATCAAAATACCACCAACAGGGATTAAAATCATTAATATATAAAGCAATACTTGCCCAACAATCGCAGCAAACTGCTCAGTTTCAGAAACCTGTGATAATTTATGCGGATATTTACTAGTAAAACGCCAAATTATACGAAGTACTACTAATAGTAAAATCGTAAGCCCAATTTGCTCATGCAAATTGTATAGACTACTAGCATCAAGCGTAAGCCCCAAGATATAATTAGTTATTATCAGTAGTGCAATACTCCAATGTAGAAATTTAGCTACTGGATTGTAATTATTAACGTGTGCCATAATATTTATCCTTTTAAAATACAATATAGATCTAGTTAGTATAGTGCCGATTTTTGATTATAGTATGAATAATTTTATCAATTAACTCTTTATTTTCATCCAACATCTTATCAGCAAATTTGATTATCTGTTGCATATTTCTATCTCCAGTATTAGTTGGACTCATGGCGTTTTCAGGAATACTATTGATCCTAAAATAAGAAATTTTATCATTAAAGCGTGATGCATCCCGCAAGTACTCTTCAAGAAAATCAATGTATAACTTACTACTTAGTGCTGGAGCACTAAATAAATACTGATATAAACCATATAGACCAAACCCAAACATACTACGATAGTCATATTTAACTCCCTCAGTTCCTCCGTTCCCAATCAAAATCATATTTAATTTTTTATTCGGAAACAAAATCTGCATCTGTAACAAAACCTGTAAAATAGGATTATTAAGAATTACCGCAGGGTCAATAAATAAATGATCACGCCCTTTCAAGCGAAATGCTACTGGTGGGAATAGCATTGGAGGACTTGACGCACCATTTATCAAATCTTTGGTTAAATAATTATCATTTGAATCCCCATGTGGCGGATTCCAATTTTTAACAATTTGAAGATTATTTTCATCAATATTATATACTGGAATTAATATATTACCTTTTAATTCACTAAGAGTTGTATCACCAAAAAACTCCTCCAATACTTTAATCTTATTATCTGGCAAGAACCTTGGAGCAAATAAACCAAACATAGTTAAAAACTGGTGGTACCATGGAGATGAAAACATACGACTTGCGTGATTGTAATAATTATCGCGAACTTCTGTTGCAGAGAATTTGTAACCGCCATTGTCATCTCCTACCATAAGGCTTGATACTGAGATTGCTCCTGTTGATGAACCTGAGGCAAAATCAAATAATTCGCCAATCTTTTTACCAGTTTTTTCTTCAATATAAGATAAAACATGAAGGGGAATAAGACCTCTTAGCCCACCACCAGTTAGAATCAAAATATTTATTTCATCAGTATGCTCAAATTGCTCAAGTATTTGACTATGTGATTTTAAAGATTTATCACCAATAATAAAATCACGCTCAGTAGGTAATAAATATTTTCGGGTTAAATAATTAAGATAAATTACTACAGCTACTGAATAAGTTATCCAGTATAGAAAAATAACAATAATTATAAAGTCCGAGATTATTCCATCATAAGTATGCATTTAAACCTACTTCTAAACCATTTACCTCAATTAGTTGATAGTAGCTAGATTATCTAAAGACACAGCTTGTTTGGCACCATCAACCATACTAACACCTAGCTTTTTTGCAATTCTATCAATTGGATCTTCGTCAGGAGTAAAATCAATAATATTCTGTGATCTATACTCAGTTCGTGCCAAAGAATCAACTGATGCAAAGCCATCAATAATCCCTAGTTTGATAGCATCTTCCCCTATCCAATAACGCCCAGAAAATAAATCAGGATCATCATGTAAACGCTTACCACGACCTTGTTTGACTGCATTAGTAAATTGCTCATGAATCTTATCCATCATATCTTGTTGCATAGCATTTTGTTCAGAGTTTGCAGGAATAAAAGGATAACCCATAGCTTTATTACGCCCTGAGATTATCAAACGACTATCAACTCCAATTTTATCCATTAAGCCATTAAGACCAAACCCAGTATAAATAACTCCGATAGAACCAACTATACTTGATGGATTAGCATAAATTTTATTCGCTGCACTAGCAATATAGTAACACCCTGAAGCACATACTTCCTCAACTACAACATCAATTGGTTTCTTCGGATACAATTTACGTAGGCGTAAGATTTCGTTATATACCATATTAGAGTAAACGGGAGATCCACCTGGTGAATTAGCTTCAATAATAACTGCTTTAGTTTTATCATCATCCATTGCGTCTTTTAACCCATCACGTAAATGTTGATAGGTTTTATTTTCATCACTAATAACCCCAGTTAATTTAACTATTGCAATTTGTTGACCTCTTTTTTTATGCTCAATATCTTTTTTACCAAAAACCGTAAATAAACCTCCAGCAATTATTATTAACCAAACCATTCGAAAAAATATTTTCCAACGCCTGGTACGCCTTTGTTCTTTAATGGTCTCTAAAACCATTTTCTCAATTATTGAGTACTCAAACTTATTAATGTCCATAGTTTTACTTACCTTTATTTATCATTGCTTCTACTTCAATATCCAATTGTACTTCATCACTAATGCTTGGAACATAAGTAGTAACCTTATAATTACTACGCATTATACTAGTTGTTGCACTAAACCCTGAAGTCTTTAATTTAGTAATTGGGTCAATACCAACTTTATTAAAAGTTACATTTAGCACTACTGGTTTTGTCACCCCATGAAGTGTTAGATTACCATCAACAATTCCAGTATGCTTATCCATCATTGTAACTTTAGTACTCACAAAAGTAGCTTTAGGGTATTTTTTAACATCAAGAAATGCGGAACCAAGCATATTATAATCAAGTTTTGCTATCCCAGTAATACTTTTTGCTATATCAATAGTTACTTTTACACTACTATTTTGTGGGTTTTGTTCATCATAGCTTAATTGTCCATTTGCATACCATTTACCAGTGACATTGGCAAACCCAAAATGGTTTATCTTCCAGTTAATCGAAGTATGCAATGGGTCTAACACATAGTTTTCAGTATCTCCAAAACTAATATTAGCAAAACCACCAATCAATAACCCTAATAACATTACTTTTAATTTCATCATAAAACCTCACATTCAAAATCAGCTAAATCCATATAAACTAAATCAGCTCTATAGCCTATTTTAATTTTCCCAAGTAATTTATCCATTCCCATAACTCGTGCAGGAATAGTGCTTGCCATAGCGAGACTCTCTTCCAAAGATAGACTACAGTTTTCTACACAGTTACGAATTGCATGATTCATTGTGAGAATTGCCCCACCTAAAACTCCATCTTTATCTATGCATTTACCATCTTTGATATAGAGTTGTTTGCCCGCAAATTTAAATTCTGTTATATCAGTACCTGTTGGAGCTACTGCATCAGTTACTAGATATACCTGAGAAGGTTTTAGTTTTTGAAGCAACTTTATATTAGAACTATCAACATGAAGCATATCTACAATCACTCCAGTATAAAGGTTACTACTTAAAACCGCACCAATTACTCCAGGGTTTCTACCAGTTAAACCACTCATTGCATTAAACATATGAGTTGAAGTTGTAACCCCCATTTTTATTGCTATCTCAGCTGTGTTATAATCAGCATTCGAATGACCAATGGATAAAACAACCCCATTATCAACTAGATACTTAATTTGTTCTAAACCAAATTTCTCAATTGCTATAGTCATTTTTATTGGAAAGTATTTTCTATAACTAATTATTTGTTCAAGTAACTCATTAGTTGGTTTGATAATAAAACTCTTTGGATGAATTCCGTTTTTTACCTCAGATATAAAAGGGCCTTCTAAGTGAATTCCCAATACTCCATTAGAATCACCAAATTTATCAAACCATTCTTTAGTTACATTCAATGCACTAATCACATCTTTAAAATCACTAGTAATTAGTGTTGGTAAGAATCCAGTTGTTCCAAATTTTAGCCAAGTATTTCGCATAACTTCTAGAGTATTAGTACTAATTTGTTCATTAAATAATACTCCGCCACAGCCATTTAGCTGTAAATCAATAAATCCCGGAGTAATTACACCATCTCCTAGATGTTTTACAAAACCTGAAAATTTTGACTTATCTATAAT
The DNA here is from genome assembly GCA_947441745.1 of Neisseriaceae bacterium. Taxonomy (GTDB): domain Bacteria; phylum Pseudomonadota; class Gammaproteobacteria; order Burkholderiales; family UBA11063; genus Aquella. The sequence continues at coordinate 22,550 of CANEUJ010000001.1, forward strand.
ATCTTTAATGAGTCCATTCTCAATGACTACAACTTGAGATTCAAGTAGTTTTTTCCCATCAAAAATATATTTAGCAGCAAATGCCTTCATTATAAACCCCTATAATTTTGTCATTACTTTTCTGGCTATATCTAGCGTTTGTTCTATTATTTTATTACTATGAGCAATACACACAAACCCTGCTTCATACATTGAAGGTGCAAAATACACACCCGCATCTAACATCATATGAAAAAATTTATTAAAGCGTTCTTCATTAGCAAGTTTCACTTCATTCAAATTTTGAGGTAGTTTATCACTAAAATAAAATCCAAACATACCACCTACATAATCCGCACAAAAAGGTATACTATAATCATTTACAATACCTTGTAACCCAGAGGTTAACTGATAGCTTATATTATTAATAGCTTCATAAAACCCAGTTTTTTGGATTAATTCTAAAGTTGCTAGACCACTAGTTACCGCAATTGGATTGCCCGATAAAGTACCGGCTTGATATACCGAGCCATTTGGTGAAAGATAATCCATTATTTCTGCTTTTCCACCAAAAGCAGCTAATGGCATTCCACCACCAACAACCTTACCTATTGCGGTTATATCTGGCTTCAACCCAAGTAATTGCTGAGCTCCGCCTAATGCCACCCGAAAACCAGTCATTACTTCATCACAAATAAGAAGAGTTTTATGAATGTTACACAAATTTTGTACCTGAGATAAAAACTCCGCACTTGGACGCACCAAATTCATATTTCCCGCAAATGGCTCCATTATTATACATGCAATGTCATTGCCATACTTATCAAACGTAGCTTGTAAGTCTTGAGTACTATTGTATTCAAGCACTATTGTATCTTCTATACTACCAAAGGATACGCCATTACTACTTGGGTTACTAAAGGTAGCTAGTCCTGAACCAGCTTTAACAAGGAGATTATCACTATGCCCATGATAACACCCATTAAATTTTATAATATATTTTTTCCCAGTGTAGCCACGTGCAAGACGAATTGCTGACATAGTAGCTTCAGTACCAGAGCTAACAAGTCTAACTTTCTCTATATTTGGCATGATGCTAACAATGGTTTTGGCTAATTCAACCTCTAGTTCAGTTGGTGTTCCATAAGAAAAGCCATTTTTTAAAGCATTAGTTACTTTTTCAACAACATAAGGATTAGCATGACCAACAATATTTGCTCCCCAAGAGCAAATATAATCGATATATTGTTTATTTTCAACATCATATAAAAAAGCAGCTTCAGCTTTTCTCGTAAAAAAGGGATTTCCCCCAACGCTATTAAATGAACGCACAGGCGAATTAACCCCTCCAGGGGTATATTTTTTTGCTTCATTAAATAAATTATCATTTGTTAGATTCATATTACACCATATATTCCTTAATCATAGCTCGTCTATTATACTGATTTGCTAGCACTCTTCCATAAGCACCGCTAGTTAATATCGCTACCATATCTCCACGTTTTAACTCAGAGATTGTTAGATTTCTAGCAAAAATGTCCGTCGACTCACATACAGGCCCTACAATATGATAAGTTTCATTAATCTTATCGGCTGATAAATTAATAATCAAATGTTTGGCTTCGTATAGGGCGGGTCGCATCAAATCATTCATACCAGCATCAATGATAGCAAATTTAGTTCCTACAGTATTTTTTATATATAAAACCTTACTTAGCATGATACCACATTGAGCGACCAAAGAACGCCCTAATTCAAAATGAATTTTAACTTGATATGGTATACTTAGATTTTGTTTAATTATACTAAAATAATCCCTGAAATTAGCTATTGGTTTAGTCATTGGATTTTCATAATCAACCCCCAAACCACCACCTAAATCAATATCACTAAATTTCAGACCCATTTTATAAAGAATTTCATAATGAGAAGATGCTACATTTGCTAGTTTTGCATATACACTCATATCCATAACTTGTGAACCAATGTGATAGTGTAATCCAATTAGTTCTATATTATTTAATGTATCGAGGCTTGGTAGAAATTCTAATAAGTCATCAAATGCAATTCCAAATTTATTATCATAGGTACCAGTGCTAATATATTTATGGGTTTTAGCATCTATATCAGGATTAACTCTTAACATAATCTTAGCATTTTTATTACTCTGACAAGCTAAGTCATTAATTACCATTACCTCTTGTAGTGATTCACAAATAAATGCATAAATCCCAACCTCAAGCCCCAACATAATCTCTGAGTCTAGCTTACCAACTCCAGCAAATACTATATCATTGGGATTAAAACCGCAGGCAATTGCATGCTCTATTTCACCGCCACTAACACAGTCAACCCCTAATCCAGCTTGTTTTATTTGTGCCAAAACTAGTGCATTGTCATTTGCTTTTAGGGCGTAATGGATTGATGATTGGGTGTCAAAATAACTGTAGAACTCTTTAATCGCAATATCTAGATTATCATGAAGAAGCTTTGTATCATATATATAACAAGGTGTTTGATAGCCAAGACTATTTAAAAATTCCTTATCAAATACTTTGTATGCCACACCTTACTCCATCTATAAATTATTACTATTTCAAACATGGCTGAATTTTACTACAAATGAGGATAAACTGTATGCTAATATCTCAAATTAAAGAGCATCAAACAAGATGCTGCTTCAAAGAGAGTTTGGAATCCATGCCCTAAATAGAGTAAAGGCATGAATCCCTGCCTACACTTCGGAAGGCAGATAGATAGATTGCGACTCAACCCCCACAACGACGTTTGTCGCTATGCAGGGCATCAGTAATTATTGGCAGGATTCGCAGTCGGGGTTATCTATCGAACAAAACTTCGCATCTGTTGCTGGTGTATTATCAACTACTACCCCTCCACCACCGAATTGACCACCTGTTGCAATTCCATCTGCTGATACGGCATTTAGTTCACCACCACGTCCAGTTGATTTCTCTGCTGAAGTCGCTCCTAATGTTCTTAGATAATAGGTTGTCTTAAGTCCTTTTATCCATGCAAATTTATATATTTCATCAATCTTACGTCCTGATGGAGATGCTAGATAGATGTTAAGCGATTGGGCTTGATCAATCCACTTTTGACGGCGGCTACCAGCTTCAATTATCCATGAAGCATCAACTTCAAAAGCTGTAGCATAGATTGATTTCATTGCTTGAGGTATACGATCAATTCGATTTAGGCTACCATCAAAGTATTTGATATCAGCAAGCATTGCTTCATCCCACAGATTATTTTTCTTCAAATCTTCAACAAGAAATTCATTGATAACAGTAAATTCACCTGATAAATTTGATTTAACAAATATATTTTGATAAGTAGGCTCGATACATGCTGATACACCAATAATATTTGATATTGTAGCAGTTGGTGCTATCGCCAAGCAGTTAGAATTTCTCATACCATCTCTCAGGATTTTCGCTCTTAAACCATTCCAATCAAGATTTGTATCTAGATTAACTTGAAGATATTGTTGCCCACGTTCTTCGCCTAATAATTTTAATGAGTCAAGAGGTAGAATACCTTGAGACCATAAGCTACCATTATAACTAGAATACTTACCACGCTCAATTGCAAGATCGCTTGAAGCCAGATATGCATAATACGCAATTGCTTCCATAGATTTATCAGCAAATTCTATTGCTTCTTTTGAGGCGTAAGGAACCCTTAACATATGTAGACAATCTTGAAACCCCATAAAACCAAGTCCAACAGGACGATGAGCTAGGTTGGAGTTACGAGCCTTTTCTACTGGATAAAAATTAATATCAATCACATTATCAAGCATTCGCATAGCAGTTGTAACAGTATGTTTTAATTTTTCTTGATTGATTTTACCATTTTCCATATGATTGACCAGGTTTACTGATCCTAGATTACATACTGCAATTTCATGTTCATTGGTATTTAGCGTAATCTCAGTACATAAATTTGAGCTATGGACTACTCCAGTATGTTTCTGAGGAGATCTGATATTACATGGATCTTTGAATGTAATCCATGGATGCCCAGTTTCAAATAGCATAGTTAGCATTTTTCTCCAAAGTTGCAAAGCTGGGATACGTTTAAATACTTTTATACCCCCCTTATCAGCAATTGCTTCATACTGTGTATATGCTTCTTCAAATGCTTTTCCATATTTATCATGTAGATCTGGCACTTCATTAGGTGAAAATAATGTCCAATCAGCTTGTTCATGAACACGTTTCATAAATAAATCAGGAATCCAGTTGGCAGAATTCATATCATGACAACGACGTCTATCATCTCCAGTATTTTTACGTAATTCTAAAAATTCTTCAATATCAGCGTGCCATGTTTCTAGATAAGCACATACTGCACCTTTTCTTTTCCCACCTTGGTTCACAGCAACCGCAGTATCATTCACTACTTTTAGAAATGGAATCACCCCTTGAGATTTACCATTAGTACCTTTAATTGTAGCACTCATGGCACGTACTTGAGACCAGTCATTACCTAAGCCACCAGCAAATTTTGACAATAATGCATTTTCTTTCAAAGCATCATAGATACCAGCCAAATCATCACTAACGGTAGTTAGGTAGCAACTTGATAACTGCGAATGAAGAGTTCCAGCGTTAAATAGTGTAGGGGTTGAGGACATAAAATCAAAGCTAGATAATAAATTATAAAAATCAATCGCTCTATCTTCTTTATTAGCTTCTTTAAGAGCCAATCCCATAGCTACCCGCATAAAAAACACTTGGGTCATTTCTATACGTTTACCGCTGATGTGTAAAAAATACCTATCGTACAGTGTTTGTAAGCCTAAATACTTAAACTGATTATCACGTTTAGCATTAAGTGCGTTAGCTAGTTTGGTTAAGTCATATGAAGCTAATTGAGGATCTAGTAGTTCAGCATCAATACCAATTTTTATGTATTTAGGAAAGTATTCACGATACGCTTTATTCATATCAGCAGCATCAACTTCTTTACCAAACACTTCTTCGGCAATTACATGCGCTAATAGTCTTGCCGTTACAAAATTATAAGCTGGTTCACGTTCGATTAACTGACGTGAAGCTAATATAATTGATTTATATAATTCATCTTCACTAACGCCGTCATAGACATTCTTAAGAGCTTCATCTAAAATAATCTTAGAAGTAACACTTTGTAAGCCACTACATGCAGCATCTACCACATTTAGTAGGTGTTTTGGATCAAGTGGTTTTCTGCCTCCATCTGGATATACTACATTTATAACATGTTTTGGCAGATTAACACCCTCTAACAACCGCTCTTGATTGCGTGCTTCACGATACAACACATAGCTTCTAGCTACCTCATACTGTCCGTTTCTCATTAGAGCTAACTCAACCTGATCTTGAATCTCTTCGATATGAATCGAACCACCAGCAGGACGTCTATTTTGTAAAGTTTGAATAACTAATACAGTTAGATTATGTATTTGATCACGCACACTATTACTTGATAGCGTCTCATGTCCGTGAACTGCGATGTATGCTTTAGTAATTGCAACGGTAATCTTGCTAGGGTCAAACCCAACAACACTACCAGCCCGCCTAACCACTTGATATCCCGAAAACTCGCCAACTGGCGTTAAAGATTGTCCAAACTCTGCGGCTAAAGCACTAGCTACGCCAGATAAATTTTCCATTTATTTATACCTTATCTAAAACATTATGTGTAAATGCCACAAACCACTACAGGCTGTGTTTTTTATAGTAGTAATTCACTACATATAGTATTTTACCTCCATCATTATACAACAATATTTGGAAATAGTACACACAAAAAAAACAAATTAAAACTTGACTTTTAGGCTACAATTGGTACTTGTAGGTTTTCATAGAATAACCATAAAAAATATTATTTTCTACTCCATAAACAATGAAGCATAAAAAATAATATTTATCTAAAATTTTATTAAAGAATTGAGAAATAGTGGCTATCCAATGGTTCCCAGGACATATGGTTCGTGCAATATCCGATATCAAAGATTTGATTTCTGATATTGATATAGTAATTGAAGTACTTGATGCAAGAGCACCTTTTTCTAGTTGCAACCCACTACTTCAAGATATTATAAAATACAAAAAAATTATTCGTTTACTTAATAAGAGCGACTTAGCTGATGATAATTTAACAGCTCATTGGATAGAGTATTTTAGTAACTCAAAGAAAACTGTTGCTATTACTGGCGACATGAGTAACACCAAACAGCGAAGTCAAATTATCAAACTATGTAAAAGCTTAGCTCCGCATCGAAATAGTTTTGAAAAGCCTCTACGTGTAATGATTAGTGGAATCCCTAATGTAGGTAAATCAACGCTAATTAACCAACTCATTGGTAAAAAATCTGCCAAAACAGGTGATATCCCTGCAGTTACCAAAGCTAATCAATGCCTAACTATAGCTGATGATTTTCTAATATATGATACCCCAGGGCTTACTTGGCAAAAAATCCATTACCCACAAATTGGTTATCATTTAGCAATTTGTAATAGCATAGGTAGAAATGCTCTTGATGAAGATCTGGTAGCATTATATCTAATAAATTATCTTAAAATACAGCATCCCTTATTTTTACAAACTAGATATAAACTCTCCGTGGAACAAATTTCACTAGCAGATGATATTATTCTTGACACTATAGGTAGTAAGCGTGGTTGCATAATGGCAGGTGGCGTTATCAACCGCCAAAGAGTGGCAGAAATAATAATTCAAGACTTTAGAGACGGTCGTATGGGCAAAATCAGCCTAGAAACTCCAAAAATGTGGGAAGAATGGATTAGTGAAGCCACAGCCGAGAGTGAAGCACAAATTTCTAATGACACATCACTGTAACTTTAGCATATACTGTAGCATGACAGTAACCTAATTATAAATTATGTCACTCTAGAACCAAAAATTAATTTTAATAACACAATATTAGATATATTAAAATGCTATATTGACAATTATTAATAACAATAAGCTGAAAGTAGTATGAGTGACAAAATTAATAGTTAAAACTAATGACCTTACAATTGAAGCCAACTCTAGTTATAAAAATTTATTAGAAGAAATTAAACTTAAATTAAAAAGCTCTCAACTTAAAGCATCAATCAGCGTTAACCATGAATTAATTCAATTCTATTGGGATATTGGCAAACTGATTGTTCAGCGTCAAGATGTTTCAAAATGGGGTGATAAACTATTTGAAATACTTGCTCATGGTTTAAGTCTAATAAACAATACCCCTCATGACGAAAGTAATTTATAAACCTAGCAACGTACCCACACGAACCTGATGTGATATGTTAAAATAACGAATCTATAAATAATTTACACTACTAAAAAGGAATTAAATTATGGCAATAAAAATTGCAATTAATGGTTATGGCAGGATCGGCCGTTGTGTATTACGAGCTTTGTTTGAGTCTAAGCGTACTCAAGATATCGAATTAGTAGCTATAAATAACCTAGGTGGTAATATTCCAATTAATGCACATATTACTCAACATGACTCAGTACACGGTTATTTTAGTGCCAAAGTAGAATACGATAACGAACACCTGATAGTTGATGGGCATAAAATCAAATTCCTAGAACAACGTGATCCAAAATTACTCCCATGGGAAGAGCTAGGAGTAGACGTTGTTCTTGAGTGTTCAGGTGTATTTACTTCTAAAGAAAAAGCTAGTGGCCATTTGGTTGCTGGAGCAAAAAAAGTTATTATTTCAGCACCTGGTGGAGACGATGTTGATGCAACCGTAGTATACGGTGTAAATCACGATATCTTAACTAAAGATATGACTGTAATCTCTAATGCTTCTTGTACTACTAATTGCCTAGCACCTGTTGCACAAGTACTTAACGAACTAGTTGGAATTGAAAATGGCTTAATGACTACTATTCACTCTTTCACTAGTGATCAGGTATTACTAGATAACTACCATAGTGATATGCATAGAGCAAGAGCTGCAACTATGTCAATGATTCCAACTAAAACTGGAGCGGCAAAAGCTGTAGGTCTTGTATTACCAGAACTAAAAGGCAAGCTTGACGGTCTAGCTGTTAGGGTTCCAACACCCAATGTATCATTAGTTGATCTGGTGTTTAGTGCCAAACGCGATACTACGGTTGAAGAAATTAATAAAGCAATTATTGAAGCTGCACACAGTCGTCTAAAAGGTGTTTTACAAGTAAATAATCTACCTTTAGTGTCTATTGATTTTAATCATAACCCGCATTCCTCTATTTTTGATGCAACCCAAACAAGGGTATCAGGTAGACTTGTAAAAGTATTTAGCTGGTATGATAATGAATGGGGCTTTTCTAATCGTATGCTTGATAATGTAATAGCTTTAACTAACGCCAAATAAAGGATTTTAAATATGTATGCACCACTACCAAATATGGTTAAGAAAACAAAAATTATTGCAACTATGGGGCCAGCCTCATCCGACCCTAAGGTTATTGAAGAACTCATTAATAGTGGTGTTGATTTATTTCGAATCAATTTCTCACACGGTAAAAAAGAGTCTCACCAAGAAAACATCGCCAATATCCGTAAAATAGCTGATGAACTTAATAAACCCATTGCAATTCTAGGTGATTTACAAGGCCCTAAAATTCGTGTTGCTAAATTTGCTGACGGCAAAATAACTCTTAAACTCAACCAAAAATTAATTCTTGATTGTAGTTATACTGAACTTGGTAATGACAAAATAGTTGGGGTTGATTATGCTGATCTCGCTAAAGATGTATTTAAAGACGATACCTTACTTCTTGATGATGGAAAAATTGCATTTAAAGTTGAAAAAGTAGTTGGCGAACAAGTTCATTGTATTGTAATCCAAGCTGGCGTACTAAGTAATAACAAAGGCATTAATAAACTAGGTGGTGGATTAACTGCCCCAGCTCTAACTACCAAAGATTTTGCTGATATTCAGTTTGCAGCTGAAGCAAAACTTGATTACCTAGCGGTATCATTTGTTCGTGATGCAACAGACCTTATCCTAACACGCACATTACTAGCTACGCATAGTGGCAACTGTGCTATTATTGCTAAAATTGAAAGGGTTGAAGCAATAACCAATCTTGACAATATTGTGAAAGAATCTGATGGAATAATGGTTGCTCGTGGAGATTTAGCCGTTGAAGTTGGTGACGCTCAAGTACCAGCGTTACAAAAAAGAATGATTAAATGTGCTCAGAAACATCATAAATTAAGTATAGTTGCAACTCAAATGCTAGAGTCAATGATTACTAGTCCCGTAGCAACTAGAGCTGAAATATCTGATATTGCTAATGCAGTACTAGATGGAACTGATGCGGTAATGTTATCTGCTGAAACAGCAAGCGGTGCATACCCAGTTAATGCAGTATCAACTATGGCTCGTACCTGTATAGAAGCAGAAAAAAACCGCAATACTAATATAGACCTAAACTTTAGCGGTCAAAAGTTTGAGTATATAGACCAAGCAATTGCTATGTCGGCATTATTTAGCAGCTATCATCTCCAGGCTCGTGCTATTGTATCTCTTACTACATCTGGGGTAACAGCACTATGGCTATCTCGTGTAAATAGTGGTATCCCAGTATATGCAATTACGGACTCCAAAAAAGCCGCTCAATTAATGGCATTATACCGTGATGTGCACCCTATATACGTCTCTGGAAAGACCAAAAATCTTGAAGAGATGATTGATTATGCTAAAGATACTCTTATTAAATCTGGGTTAATAAAAACTGGAGATACTGTATTACTTACTACAGGTAATCATATTCATCAAGTTGGTGGCACTAATACTATGAAAATCGTCAAGTGGTAATATAACTTACATACACACGCCCTGCTAATGCAGGGTGTACTCTAACATCTATTCAATAAAAACTCTCTAACACTATTTTACTTCATAAAAAATAAGATATTCCCTAAAGTTTTTGCCTACCATTCTAGGGGCTATTAAATACTTGATGGCATATGCTTAAATGACATATGCATTAAATAATTTTTTGAACCCGATATAAAATAAGTATGATATTAATTAAATCATAATAAATTTTAAATTATTTTGTA
>CANEUJ010000002.1 GCA_947441745.1 Neisseriaceae bacterium
CTATTATATCCACGGGGGCGATTATATCATAACAAAAAATAAAATAAAAATATATTTTACACATGCTCATGGGTTTATATTCGCACTAATGTATGCTTAAATATATACGCCTAAAAGACCTATCTTATTTATTATTATATCATATTACATTCTGTTTTTTGTTTTTTTATGTTTTTTTATTATAGTATTATGCAACTTGCAAAAATAGTATATATTTCTTTGTTCTAACTTAAGCAAATTCTGGTAAAATAGCGTTATATTAATAAAACGGAAAACTTATGCTTGAAACTGATATTATATGGCAACAATGCTTAATCCTCCTAAAAGAGCAATTTGGCGAGCAAGACTTCAACACATGGTTTAAGCAGCTTCAAGCACGTTATAAAGACAACAAACTGCAGATTATTGCTAATAACCGCCTTGTGCAAGATTTTATTCGCAATAAATACCTTACGCAAATTAGTAATATCCTAAATGAACTAACTGGAGGAGTTGATATTGAGCTTATTGTAGCTAAGACTTCTGAAATTAAATCAAGCACTCCAAAATCTACACAAATCAAACCCAATAACACAGCTAAAAATCATGATAACGACTTAGTCGAAAATCTACAACAAGCAACCAAACTAAATCCTAATTATACTTTTGATACTTTGGTGCGCGGTAACTCCAACCAATTAGCATACGCTATAGGAATGCATGTAACCCAAAAGCTAGGACATAAAAATCACAACCCTCTTTTTATCTATGGTGGAGTTGGTCTTGGTAAAACACATCTAATGCAAGCTATCGGTAATGAACAATATAAAAAAAATCCAAAAGCTAAAATTAGATACTTGCATGCTAATGACTATATCCAAGACGTAGTAAAAGCTTCTATGCGTCAAGGATTTGATGAATTAAAAAAATATTATAATAGCCTAGATCTACTCCTAATGGATGATATTCAGTTTATTGCAGGGGACAAAACCAAAACCCAAGAAGAATTCTTTTATACATTCAATACCTTAATCGATAAAGGCAAACAAGTTATTATGACTTGTGACACCTACCCTAAAAACATAAACAATCTAAACGAACGTTTAATCTCAAGATTCGCCTCAGGTCTGACAGTTGAAATCCAGCCACCTGAGCTTGAAATGCGAGTAGCTATCCTAAAACGGAAAGCGGAACAAAACCGCATCAACCTTGATGATGAAGTTGCATTTTTTATTGCTCAAAACATCAAAGCCAATGTACGAGAGCTGGAAGGTGCACTTAATAAAGTTATTTATCAAGCCCATTTTTCTGAAAAAGGGATTAGCCTTTCTATTGCCAAAGAAGCACTTATGGATGTTTTTGCACTTGACAGCAGGACTATCTCGATTGATGATATCCAAAAAATAATTTGTGATTTTTATAAACTAAAAATCTCAGACTTGCTATCAGCTAAACGGACTCAAGTAATTGCTCGTCCACGCCAAATGGCAATGTCGTTATCTAAAGAGCTAACCCAGCATAGCTTACCAGCTATTGGCAATGCTTTTGGGGGACGAGACCATACTACAGTGATACATGCCCAAAAAACTATTCATAATTTGCGTAAAACTGATGAAAAAATAGAACGCGAATACAACTTACTAATTCAAATGCTCAATACATAATACTTATTCATAAAGGTAGATCAAATATGTTACTTACTATTAGTCGTGATACATTATTAAAGCCATTGTTACTTGTATCTGGTTTTGTAGAAAAAAAACAAACTATGCCAATTTTGTCAAATGTATACATCAAAAAGACAGGGGATGCAATAACTATCGTATCTAATGACATGGAAATTCAAGCAAGTATTAATATCAATGGACCTATGAGTGGTGAAGATTTTATTATTACCCTACCTGCTAAAAAACTCCAAGATATTCTAAAAGTAGTACCTGAAACAGAGCTCGTGTTTACTCGTGAAGATGCTAAGATTGCTGTAACAGCTGGTGCTACCAAATTTACCTTACAAAGCATCCCTGGGGATCATTACCCATTACTACGTATCACCGATACTGCAATTTGCAAATTTACTATTCCACAGTCAAAATTAAAATCATTACTTGGTCAGGTGCAATATGCAATGGCAGATAAAGATAGTCGCGTATTTCTAAACGGAATGTTATTCGAAATTAAAGATAATGCACTTCGCCTAGTTGCAACAGATGCACATCGCCTAGGCTATGCAACTACTGATCTTGCTGAAACTATAAGTAACTCTAGTAGCATAATACCACGTAAAACCATTATTGAACTATTCAAACTTTTGGATGACTCTAGTGATGGAATAACTATTACTGTTTATCCTCACCAAGTATCTTTTGAGACTAATGATAAACAATTAATTACCAAGGTAATTGATGGCAAATACCCTGACTATGAAAGAGTTATCCCATTAGGAAATGACAAACTTTGTTTGATTAAACGTGAAGACTTCCTAAGATCCATCGAGCGTGTTGCAGTAATTGGCATTGACAAATTAAAAACTGTAACTCTTGATATAAACAAAAACACATTAGCTCTTCGCTGTCGTAATGAGGAGCAAGAAGACTCTCATGATCAAATAGAAATTACGTATCAGCAAGACGAAGATTTGAAAGTAAGCTTCAATATTAATTACGTTAGAGACCTTCTAATCAACTCTCAGGCTGAATATTTACAATGGGCATTTTTTGATGGTCAACGTAGTGTTTTAGTAACAATACCAAACGACCCTAATTTTAAATCAGTAATTATGCCATTACGTGCTTAACAAGCTAACCTAACCCCGAGAACTTAATTCGGGGTATATTGCATCTATATCCTTCAAAATAAATAATACTTGACAAAATCACTCAACTAATACTAGAATATATACTTGGAGATAAAAAATTTCGGGGTAATTTATGAAATTAACAACAAAAGGGAAGTTTGCAGTAACTGCGATGTTAGATATTGCAATACATAGTGACAGCACCCCTATGACCTTATATGCTATTAGTGAGCGTCAAGGAATTTCAATATCTTATCTAGAGCAATTATTTGTAAAACTACGGCGCTTTGGGATGGTAAAAAGCTATAAAGGCCCAGGTGGTGGTTATATGTTGGCGAAAGAAATGAATAAAATCAGCGTATCTGAGATTATTAAAGCAGTAGATGATGATATGGATGCTAGAACTTGTAATGGGCAAAAAAACTGCCACTCAAATAATAAATGCCTCACGCATGACTTGTGGAATGGTCTAACTAATCACGTATATAAATATTTAGATAGTATAACCCTTAATGATTTAATACCTAGTACCAAGACATCCACGCCCCTCACTCAAACATTAACTAGAATATAATATTTTAAAGAGATAAAATTACTATGTCACTAAAACTACCAATTTATTTGGATAATTCTGCAACTACCAAAATAGATCCGCGGGTATTAGACAAAATGATGCCATTTCTAACTGAAGAATTTGGCAATCCAGCCTCACGATCACACTCTTTTGGCTGGACAACAGATAAAGCAGTAGAACACGCTAGAGAACAAGTAGCAAGTGCAGTTGGAGCAGATAGTAAAGAAATTATTTGGACTTCAGGTGCGACTGAATCAATAAATTTAGCACTCAAAGGAGCTGCTAGTTTTTATCAAGATCGCGGACGTCATTTAATAACTATAAAAACCGAACACAAAGCTACTCTTGATACTATGCGTGAACTAGAAAGAACTGGATTTGAAGTTACTTATCTAACCCCTGAAACCAATGGACTAATCGATTTATCAAAACTAGCTTCTGCTATAAGAGTTGATACTATACTTATTTCAGTAATGTATGTAAACAATGAGATCGGTGTTATTCAAGATATTGAAGCGATTGGATCACTATGTCGCGAAAAAAATATTATATTTCATGTTGATGCCGCACAAGCAATTGGTAAAATTGATTTTAGTTTAGAAAAACTACCAGTTGATTTAATGAGTTTTTCAGCACATAAATGCTATGGCCCTAAAGGTGTTGGAGCTTTGTATGTTCGCCGTCGTCCACGTATTCGCCTACTAGCTCAGATTCATGGTGGCGGTCATGAGCGTGGATTTAGATCTGGAACTCTACCTACTCACCAAATAGTTGGTATGGGTGAAGCATTTGAAATTGCTAAGACTGACATTAGCAAAGAATTACCAAGAATTAAAAAACTACGTGACAATTTACTAACAGGACTGCAATCAATAGAAGAGATCTATGTAAATGGTGACATGAAACATCGAGTTCCTCATAACCTAAACGTAAGTTTCAACTATGTTGAAGGTGAATCACTAATAATGGCGATTAAAGATATTGCAGTATCTAGTGGCTCTGCCTGTACTTCAGCATCATTAGAGCCATCTTATGTGCTTCGTGCTATCGGCCGTAATGATGAGCTTGCTCATAGCTCGATTCGCTTTAGCCTTAGTCGCTTTACAACAGAAGAAGAAATAGAGTATACTGTTAGATTACTGAATGACAAAGTTGCTAAACTACGCGATCTATCACCTCTTTGGGAGATGTTTAAGGATGGTATTGATGTCAGTAGCTATGAATGGCAAGAACACGGAGAACGTGATATAATATTACATAATTAGTTCGCTAATTTTGTCATCTAATTAGTAAAAATCAATTGTCATGCCACACATGAACTGTAAATGCAGTGATGATAATAAAAATACTTTAGTGAAACAAAGAAAACAAAATAATTTTTATAAATAAATTAGGAGAAATATAAAATGTCATATTCAAATAAAGTTATTGATCATTATGAGCACCCAAGAAATGTGGGTGCACTTAACAAAGATGATCCAAGTGTAGGCACTGGAATGGTCGGAGCTCCAGCTTGTGGTGATGTTATGAAATTACAAATAAAGGTAAGCGATAGTGGGATTATCGAAGATGCTAAGTTCAAAACTTATGGCTGTGGTTCTGCTATTGCTTCGTCATCGTTAGTTACTGAGTGGCTAAAAGGTAAAAACCTAGATGAAGCTCAAATGATTAAAAATAGTCAAATAGCAGAAGAGCTTGAATTACCACCTGTTAAAATCCACTGTTCAGTACTTGCTGAAGATGCAATAAAAGCAGCGGTTGCTAATTACCGTAGCAAACATTAATTTTTGGAATTGAAATGGCTATCACCTTAACAACTAATGCAGCTGCAAGAGTAAGTACCTTTATCAAAAATCGCGGTAAAGGAATTGGTCTAAGGCTTGGAGTTAAAACCACAGGCTGTTCTGGACTTGCTTATAAACTTGAGTTTGTAGATACTACAAACCCTGATGACGAAGTATTTGAGTCTGAAGGGGTGAAGATTATTGTTGATAAGAAAAGTCTCCAATATATAGATGGCACCTGCCTAGACTATACCCGAGAAGGACTCCAAGAGGGTTTTAAGTTCACAAATCCAAATGTGAAGGATGAATGTGGGTGTGGGGAAAGTTTCACCGTTTAAAACTCATGAATAATATAAAACAAATTCTTAAAAAAAACTGCTATGACATTTTTGAAATAGAACCACAATTTGCAATAGATACTGCTTTATTAAGCACAAAACTTCATCAACTGCAAAAAGAGTTTCATCCAGATAACGCTATCAATAATGAGCTATCAACAAATTTAGCATCAGCTCATATTAATAATTGCTATACTACACTTAAAAACCCATTAAATAGAAGCATTGCCCTACTAGAAGTAAATGGTTACCTTCTTGATTTAGCCAAGGATACTCAACTACCGTTAGAATTTTTGGGTGAACAAATGGAACTTCATGAACTAATTGATGAAGCTAATGGTAATATATCGGCATTAGAAGAACTAGAACAAACAATAAATGATAAACAAAAACAATTATTAGTTAGTCTATCTGATACATTTATTAATAAAGATTTTCAGGAAGCACTTAATTTAACTAAACAGCTTGGATTTTATACACGGTTATTAAATTCAATTGCTGATAAAATAAACGAGTAAACTATGGCATTATTACAAATTTCAGAACCTGATCAAATCTCAGAACCACACCATCGAAATATTGCTATTGGTATTGATTTAGGAACTACAAATTCACTTGTTGCAACAGTTAAAAGTGGTATAGCTACAGTACTTAAAGATTATAATCAGAATGAATTAACCCCATCCGTTGTTCATTATGCTTCAAACAAAATTACTGTTGGCCATGAAGCGTTGCAGTTTAGAACTACAGACCCAAAAAACACTATGATTTCTGCTAAACGCTTTATGGGGCTAGATGTTGACTTGACTAGTAAAAACCCTGTTAAAGTTTCTTCAGATATCTTATCTCATCTAAAACAAATTGCTATTGATAGCCTTGGTGAGACGCCAATTGGTGCGGTAATTACAGTACCTGCATATTTTGATGATAACCAACGTCAAGCAACAAAGCAAGCTGCTGAAATAGCTGGACTTAATGTATTAAGGTTACTAAATGAACCAACTGCCGCAGCAATAGCATATGGACTTGAGAATACCGAATCTGGAACTTTTTTGGTATATGATCTAGGTGGTGGTACTTTTGATGTATCTATATTATCACTTAATAAAGGTGTATTTGAAGTTTTGGCAGTAAATGGTGATACTCACCTTGGAGGGGATGATTTTGATAAGCTTATATATGATTTTATTATTAATAAAATAGGTGTTAGCCCTATAAGTGATATAGAAGAAGCCACTTTAATGATAGCTTCACGAAATATAAAAGAAGCACTTAGTATGGAAGAATCTAGCAAAGTTAATTGCAAACTAAATAACACCCTATATAGCTTGGAAATTACCCAAAATGATTTTTGGGATCTGTCAAAAAGCCTACTAAATAAAACTCTTATGCTAGTTAAAAAAGCTCTTCGTGATGCAAAACTTACTATTAATGATATCAATCAAATAATTTTAGTTGGTGGCTCAACTAGAATGACAAACTTACGCAGATTACTTCATGATTGCTTTCATAAGCCACCACTCACATCACTCAACCCTGATACAGTAGTTGCACTTGGTGCTGCAATTCAGGCAGATAATCTTGCTGGAAATAGAAATGATGAATTATTATTACTAGATGTAACACCTCTCTCTCTGGGGCTAGAAACCATGGGTGGACTTGCCCAAAAAATCATCCCTAGAAATTCAACGATACCTGTTACTAGAGCACAGGATTTTACTACTTACAAAGATGGTCAAACTGCAATGACTATACATATACTTCAAGGAGAAAGAGAATTAGTCGATGATTGTCGATCTTTAGCTAAGTTTAGCTTAAAAGGTATACCACCAATGACTGCTGGTGTTGCAAAAATCAGAGTGACCTTCCAAATTGATGCTGATGGTCTTTTATCAGTTAGTGCAGTTGAACAAAATACTGGAGTTATGAGTAGTATTGAAGTCAAACCAAGTTTTGGTCTTACTCCTGAACAAATAACAAGCATGCTAAATGAGTCTATCAAATACGCTAAAGATGATATTAATACACGACTATTTAATGAAGCTAAAATCGATGCTATTAGCTTAGTTGAAGCCATAGAACAAGCCCTGCAAACTGATCATGAACTATTAACTAACAACGAAGAGCAACAGATATTGCTTTTGATTAGACAAATAAAAACTCAAATTGAGGGAATTAATCCCAAACCTCTTTTAGAGGATAATGCTCAGTCACCCAGGACAATCCTAAAACAACTAAGCATACGACTTAATGAAGTAACCAGTGGTTTTGCAAGTAAGCGTATGAATAAGGCAATAAAAGCTGGATTGTCAGGAAAAAAAATTGAAGAAATATAATATTTAATAAGGTCATCCATGGATACTAATTTTTCGAAACCATATATAAACACACTAATTGAATTCTTTTTTAATAAATATAAGGATCCATTATTTAAAAAATTACGTAAAACAATAATCTTTCTTTCAATTTATTCAGCAATAATAGTATTTGGAGAAACATTTTTCAATACATTTTTTGATAAAATGCAACTAACTAATCTAGGACAATTTCATTTGATTTTTAGCTTTGTATTATCGATTCTGGTGGTTTTTAGGGTAAATAGCTCTTATAGTAGATGGTGGGAAGGTCGTACATTGTGGGGTAGTCTAGTTAATAATTCACGGAACTTAGCTCTGAAATTTAATAACTATATTGGGTTAAAAAATGATCCTTTATTTAATCAATGCCTTCAAAACTTCCCGAACTTATTTAAACATCATCTGCGTTGCCATCGCCAAACCTGTGAAAGTATCCTAAATGAACTTGGTTTAAAATTTAAACCAATCGATCATTTACCAACGGTAGTAATTAATTACATGTACCAAAGAATTAACTTTTATCGAAATAATAATCAAATATCACTTGAACAATATTTGGTAATTGATACTCATTTAGCAAATCTCATTGATGTTGTTGGTGGCTGTGAAAAAATATCCAACACTCCAATACCAGTTCCGTTTAAAATTTTTGTAAGTAGAGCTCTACATTTCTATATGATAGTATTTCCTTTTGGCTGGGCTGAAACATTTGGTGTTTTAATTATTCCTATTATTATTGTATTTGTATATATATTATCGGGTTTAGAGATTTTAGCAGAAGATATGGAAGATCCATTTGAGGAGAACCAAACAGGGCATTATAATAATCTTCCACTTGATACAATTTCAATAAACATAAAAAACAATGTTATTGCAATTTCTGAATTTGAAAATATTTAATATCGTAAAATAATACTATAGCTAGGAAGTATACAAATGAATCAGACACTCCCTGAATCCTCATTTATACATCTTGGCTAGCTAAATTCTTTATTTCATCCAAAAAATTCATGATTGAATAGCAAACATCTTGGCAACCAGTACCAGTTACACCAGATATTACAAATATTTTATCAAAATTGGTATTAGTATCATGTTTCTTAAATTCATTAACGAATTTATTAACTAGCTCATCTCGCTCTTCTTCTAGAACCAAGTCAACTTTATTAATCACTAAAAAACGAGGCTTATCGTATAATTCTGAATCATATTTTTTTAGTTCCTGAGTAATAGCTACCGAACTCAAAACAACATCTTCATCAGTATTTAACGGGAAAATATCTACGATATGCAGTAATAATTTTGTTCTTTGTAAATGACGTAAAAATTTAAACCCTAACCCAATACCATCAGATGCACCCTCGATTAGCCCAGGAATATCTGCAATCACAAAGCTACGTTGATAATCAATCCTAACAACACCAAGATTGGGGTGCAATGTCGTAAATGGATAATCAGCTACTTTTGGCGTTGCTTTAGATACTGCTCGAATAAAAGTTGATTTACCCGCATTAGGTAGCCCAAGAAGCCCAACATCAGCCAAAACCTTTAGTTCAAGACGTACGATTTTTCGTTCACCTTCTTCTCCAGCTGTAGTTTGACGAGGTGCTCTATTAGTTGAAGATTTAAAGTGTAAATTCCCTAAACCACCCTTACCTCCCGCTGCAGCTATTACTTCATGCCCATGATGATCTAAATCGGCTATTACAATCCCCAGCTCTTCATCAATCACCGTAGTACCAACAGGGACTCTAAGATATACATCTTCACCTTTATGTCCATAACAATCAGCCCCACGACCAATATCACCATTTTTAGCTACATATTTCTTTATAAAGCGATAATCAATCAAGGTATTGATATTTTCATCCGCAGTTATAATAATACTACCACCACGCCCGCCATCCCCGCCATCAGGGCCACCACGTTCGATAAACTTCTCACGCCGAAATGATGCGGAGCCATTACCACCATCACCAGCAATAAGTGTTATTGTAGCTTCATCAATAAATTGCATAATTTTCTCTTAATAAAAAACCCCACTAAAAATAGTAGGGTTGGCATAATTTTTTAAATAAAAATTATTCTGCTGGAGTTACGTTCACTAAGCGGCGATTAAATTGCCCACCTACTGAGAACTCAACAACTCCATCGGCTTTAGCAAACAAAGTATGATCTTTACCCATACCTACGTTTTTACCAGCATGAAACTGTGTTCCACGTTGACGAACAATAATACCACCCGCAAGGATTATTTCACCACCATAAACCTTAACACCCAACATTTTTGGATTGGAATCGCGCCCGTTACGGGAACTACCACCGGCCTTCTTCTGTGCCATAATTGCTACTCCTTATTGGTTAATCGCATCGATCTGAATTTCAGTATAATTCTGACGATGTCCTTGATGTTTTTGATAATGTTTACGTCTGCGCATTTTAAAGATTCTAACTTTTTTATGACGCCCCAATGACACCACAGATGCAGTTACAGTTGCACCAGCAACAGTTGGCGTACCTATAACTACTTTTTCACCATCGGCAATCAATAACACTTCAGAAAGTGTAACTGTACTGCCTAGACTATCCGGTATCTGTTCTATTTTTAATTTTTCGCCAACAGCAACTTGATATTGTTTGCCGCCGGTTTTTATAACCGCATACATCGATAAGCTCCTAATTTGTTAATATATTATTAAATGAGTCTATGATTATACTACACCTAATCACAACCTGTCAATCTAAAAAATATTTTGGGTGTGGGCTAAATACATTATTCGCCTATAAGGAAGTTGCACGAATTCAATTATGCTCCTAGGAATTTTTCTAAGAATGAAAAATGCTCTTCACTGTATAAAAATGGTGCATGTCCAGCATTAGCAATTTCTACTACCTGTGTTTCTGGGTTGATTTCTTGCATACGTTGTAAAGTTTTTACACTTAGAATATCTGATAACTCCCCACGAATAACTAATGTCGGAATAGTTACCTTGTCCCAGTATGCCCATAGATCCATATTTTTATCGCTAGGTGCTGTAATTGTTAGTTGCTTTACCAAATTAACATCACGCTTTAATTCATATTTTCCCAATGAATTTTTTTGTAAGGAATTTAGTGCATAATTCTCCCACACATCATTTGGTAGCTCCCCAAAATCACCACTGATACTTATCAAGTAATCTTTTGCAGAAGTATATGTATCAAAAACCGGCTGTTTTGTATTATAACCCGCAATTCTAGCTAATCCATTTTTCTCTATCTCAGCACCTATATCATTTAAAATCATCTTACGAATTGGATTATGTGACATTGATGCCATTGCCATAGCAATTAGCCCACCCATTGATGTACCTAAAAAATCTACGTTTTTTAAGCCTAAAGTATGTATCAAATGAAATATATCAGCCACATAAAATGGGATATCATAACCCATTGGATCATTTAGATAATCACTATTACCCCGCCCAACTATGTCAGGTGCAACTACATAGTAGTCTTTTTTCGAAAAATAATCGCCTATATAATCCCAATCACGACTATTACGATTTAGCCCATGAACACAAATTATAGTTTTATTTGATAACTCTTGACTACCCCAAGAACTATAAAACATTCGATATTCTTCTTTATGATTACGACATTTAATATAATTAATTTGTGGTGGGTTTATCATTTCTTATCTGACTCCTTATTCCATGTATCACGAAGACCTACAGTTTTATTTAATACTAACTTATTACTATTAAAATCATATCTGTCCGCAACAAAATATCCAAGACGCTCAAATTGAAACACATCTTCAGCTTTGGCATTTAAAATAGCGGGTTCGATATAAGCAGTTACCTTTTCTAAAGGCATAATACATTCTTCAAAATTTTCTACACTCATAGGATTATTTACACTAAAAAGCCTATCATATAGCCTTATTTCACTAGGAATTGCTTTTGTAGTACTAACCCAATGAATAACCCCCTTAACCTTACGCCCTTCAGGATTTTTGCCTAGAGTGTTTTTATCAATACTGCAATGAAGCTCTACTACATTACCACTATCATCATGAATAATTTCTTCACATTTAATAACATAGCTATGCCGTAAACGCACCTCCGCCCCAGGTGCAAGACGCTGCCACTTAGCTATCGGAGTAGTCATAAAATCATCTTGTTCGATATAAATTTCTTTGCTTAATTCAACAAGCCTTTCTCCCAACTCAGGCTGTTCTGGATGAAATGATGCCATTCTACTACTTGTGGAATCATCAAAATTAGTTAAAACAACTTTTAATGGCTTAATAACCGCCATTACTCGAGGTGCCTTAGCCTCTAGATCATCCCTAATTGCACTTTCTAAAAACGCCATATCTACTATATTTGGCGATTTTGAAACACCTACTCTTACTGCAAATAATTTTATTCCATCAGGGGTATAGCCCCGCCTACGCATCCCAGATATAGTTGGCATTCTCGGGTCGTCCCAACCACTAACTAGATTTTCTTGCACTAAACGATTAAGATTTCGTTTACTTGTGATTGTATATTGCAACTCAAGACGCGAAAACTCAATTTGACGGGGATGACATTTAACTAAACCACCTTTTTGTAGATGTTCAACCACAAAATCATATAAAGGACGATGATCTTCAAATTCTAACGAACAACAAGAATGGGTAATACCTTCAATAGCGTCAGATACTGAGTGAGCATAATCATACATGGGATAAATACACCAAGCATCACCTGTTCTGATATGATGAGCTCTTTTTATCCGATAAACAACTGGATCTCTTAAGTTTATATTAGGGGATGCCATGTCGATTTTAAGTCTTAGAGTCTTACTACCATCATCAAACTCTGCATTTTTCATTCGACTAAACAAATCAAGGTTTTCTTCAATCGTACGTTCCCTATATGGGCTATTTTTTCCAGGATCAATAAAGTTTCCACGATAAGTGCGCATTTCTTCAGGAGTTAAATCACACACATAAGCTAAACCTTCATTGATAAAAAATACCGCACATTCGTATAACCTTTCAAAATAATCAGAAGCGTACTTAGCCTCTCCATTCCATTTGAACCCCAGCCATTCTATATTTTCTTTAATACTTCTAACGTACTCATCACTTTCTTTTTCAGGGTTGGTATCATCAAATCGAAGATTGCAAATTCCACCAAACTCATTAGCTAACCCAAAATTTATACAAATAGCCTTAGCATGACCTACATGAAGATAGCCATTTGGTTCAGGTGGAAACCTAGTAATAATTGTTTGGTGTTTACCTGTAGATAAATCATTCTCTATAATATTTTTGATAAAATTACTTGCAGCGGTTGTCATATATTATCCTATATCTGTTGCTTTTAATGTGCGTGTATCATCTACTCTAGATAGAAATGATATTAAAGAAGTTAGTACTTCTCTAATCATAAAAATCCACCAAATGATATAATATATAGTTAAGCGACCTTTATTATAACATACCGAAGGTATATAAAGAACTGACTTATAGAAAGCTAGTATGAAATTAGTATTTATTTCTGATTTACATTTATCAGGCAAGACACCTGAACATAATAAAATATTCCTTAATCTCATGACAAAATGGCAAAATGAGCTAGATGCTCTTTATATTCTTGGGGATTTTTTTGACTTTTGGTGTGGGGATGATGATGACAATCAATTTATCCGTACAATTAAACATAGTTTTAAATCTTTTACCCAATATAAACCAATTTATTTTCTAGGTGGAAACCATGACTTTGGAGTTGGCAACAAATTCGCCAAAGAGACAGGTATAAAACTAATACCTGATATGACAGTTCTAAAAGTTGGAGTAAATAATATTTTATTATCCCATGGCGATACCTTTTGTACTCTTGATATTAGCTATCAACGCCTAAAACTAATCCTTCAAAACCGCACAACCAAATTCATCCTAAGACAAGTACCACTTAGTTGGCGTTATAAAATCAAAGATAAGTTGGAACATAAGTCAAGTGAAGTGTTTAATGCTAAACCAAACGAGACATATCATGTGGTAGATGATGCAGTTATAAAATACGCAAGTAAACATAGTGCCAATATTGTTATTCATGGGCATACTCATAGACCAAATTTATACCAAATTAGCACTCCAAATGGCATAATCTCGCGCTATGAAATCCCTGATTGGGCAGATCACAAACCAGGTGGGTATATTATATTAGATAACGAGTCTATAGAAATCCACCGCACATAAAATGCTGATTTAATGTATAATATGTATCGGAAATACATATTAATTTTTTCTGGGATACACAATTTAATGCCGCCCCTACGCCTAAAGGCAACTTATTAGTTTTATAGTAATTTTTCATCTCAAACAATAATCCGAGAGTTTTTAGAGGTATATATGTTAGTTTTTTTAGCCATTAGTGGATTAATTCTGAGTAATTCATTTTTAGCAATATCTGAACTATCACTCATCGCATCCAAAAAGCAACGCCTTCTAGCCCTTGCTGAAGAAGGAGACCTTGGAGCTAAAATAGCTTTTGAATTAGCTAATAAACCAGATAAGATTATCGCAACCTCTCAAATTGGACTTACATTTCTTACATTAGTTGAGGGTGCGGTAACTGGTATATTATTAAATCCCGTATTTAGTGAATTAGTTGGAAAAATATCTATACTAAAACCTTTTGAACATATAATCACACTAGCATGTAGCTTTGCCCTAATTACGCTTCTAACTATTTTGTTTGGTGATATAATCCCCAAAAGAATAGCCCTAATCTACCCAGAAATAATTGCTATCAAGCTGAGCCCTTATACATCCAAAGTAATCTACTGCTTTAGCCCAATTGTTAAAATATTCTCATTTTTATCTGATAAAATTTTAACTTTGTTTGGTATTCCTATTACCAATGAAAATACCGTTTCTGCAGAAGATATTGAAGATATTTTTGAAGCAGGAGCACAATCAGGGCTATTAGTACAAACTGAAAAAGATTTACTTGATAATGTATGGCGGATGGATGAACGCCAAGTAAGTGCCCTAATGACTCCAAGATCTGAGATAGTATATATTGATTTATCAGCAAGCCTTGAAGATAATGTTGAGATTATTCTAAATAACCCATCCAAAGATATTATCGTATGTAATGAAAATCTTGATCATGTAATAGGGATTGCTCCTGCCAAAATCTGGCTTAAAGATATTTTTAAACAATTACGCCATGGTGTTGATAGCCCAAAGATTGCATGGTCGGACAACCTAACTCCAGTTCATACGATACCAAACAGCTTAAGCCTTATTGAGACACTTGATTCTTTTAGACAATATAAAACTCATATTGCTTTGGTATATAATGAATTCGGACATGTTGAAGGGATAATTTCAGTATCGGACTTAATGAATGCTGTAGTTGGTGAATATCCTGGAATGAATAGCGAAAACCTCTTGATAATCAAAGATGTTAGTGGTAAATGGCTAATCGATGGAATGGCAGCAATTGATGATGTCAAACAAGCCCTTGAAATTGAAGAGCTCCCAAACGAACAATTAGGACACTATAATACCGCAGCAGGATTTGCATTATCGATACTAGGGCGAGCTAAGGGTCGCCTACCAAAAGAATTCGACCGCTTCACTTATGGTGGGTATTTATTTGAGGTGGTAGATATTGACCGCTCTCAAGGATATAGAATTGACCGCTTGATGGTACAAAAATCTCCTAAGCTTGACACACTACCATCTGAAGTGGATTAACTGCGATAGCACAAGCTCTACCAATAACACTTGCAGTACCAGTAATTAATACTATCTTGTTTTGTAAGCGATTCATAAATATCCCTATATCATAAATTATACTCCCAAATAAGCTCATAGTGTTATGTTTTTAGGGTTTTATGTTATAATCACTCACTTAATAATTGAACACTGGAGATTAAAATGAAACAACAACTATACTTTGACACTAAGTACCTTGCTACTGAGTTAGCTAATATGTTTAAAATAAAATACCTATTTAGCGATTTTGTTGCTGGTATAATTGTATCACTTGTAGCTATACCTTTATCATTAGCAGTAGCATTAGCCTCAGGCGTATCGCCAGAAGTTGGCATTATTTCAGCAATAGTTGGTAGTATCGTAGCAGCTCTATTTGGTGGTTCTACATTAGCTATCACAGGCCCCGCTATTGCTATGACAGTGCTAATATCCCAATGTATCGAGCAATATGGGATTAGTAGTCTAATTGTGATGGGACTAATTTGTGGAGTGCTTCAATTATTATTTGGAATGCTTAAGTTAGGAAGATTTACTCAATTAATTCCACCTCCTGTAGTATCAGCATTTATTGCAGCTATTGGGTTTATTATATTCTTTGGGCAATTACCAAAAGCGTTTGAAATAGCATCGTCTGAAACGCAAAATATCTACTATGTATTTAATCATTTAGGCATTTATGCTCACCATTTAAACTCATTAGTATTTATGGTATCTTTATTAACAATAGCTATAGCTGCAATATTACCAAGATTTTTACCTATTGCCTATGCTTCTATTTTAGCAATTGTAATCCCAACTAGTGTCGTATATATATTTAATATTCATCTACCATTAGTTGGCATGATTCCGCATACTTTACTTATACCATCACTACCTGATTTTTCACTAATTAAAGACTGGCATAATTTGTTCATAAGTAGTCTAGCTGTATTTGCTATTGCATCTTTAGAGACTCTTTTATCATCAAATGCAGTTGATAATATTATCAAAGATAAACCACATAAAGCAAACCAGGAATTAATTGGACAAGGATTTGCTAATATTGCAGTAGCTTTATTTGGCGGAATACCCGTAACAGGAGTTATTGCTCGTTCATCCGTAAATATTAGTGCTGGAGCAAAAACCAGAAGAGCTGCAGTTTTTCATTCTCTTACAATAGTTTTTCTAGTTTACTTTGCACCAAAAATTATTGAAATAATCCCAATAGCAGTTTTGGCTGGTATCTTATTGGTTGCTGGTTTGAGAATGATAAACTTTAAAGATTTTATTAACTACTGGAAAAACGATAAAACCGATTTATTTATTTATGCTGTTACTTTTTTAACAATCGTAAGTAGCGATTTAGTTGATGGTATTCAAGCTGGACTTTTACTTGCTTTTATTATTGCAGCAATAAGACTATTAGCTACCAAAAGTAGTGTTCAATTATGGTCAAACAAATCAGTGATTCGTATCAGTCTAAGTGGCAATATGTCGTTTTGGTCATTTGAAACATTGGCTGATATTCAAGAACAAATATTTAATCAAAATGAATTAAAATTTGTAGTTTTTGAGTTTGAAGATGTGCAAGGAATGGATAGTACCGGAGCTCGCAATTTAACTGATACAGCTACAGACATCTCCAAACATGGCATCCAAGTAATTTTTCATGGAGTAAGTGCAGAACAACAAAAACTACTTACAAATACCCTAAATCAAGATAGTGCACCTTATACTTTAACTGTTACCGAAAACGATATCAAGGTTATTCTTGAACAAAAAGGTATTTCACATATAGCAACAGATATTCTAAAACATGGCATATCCAAATTTTCTAGTAAATATACACAGGAATACAAAGAGCTAATTGATACACTAGCTAAAGGGCAAAACCCACATACGCTACTAATTACTTGTTCTGATAGTCGCCTAAACCCCAATGCTTTTTTCTCATCCAATCTTGGAGAGTTATTTATCGTACGTAATGTAGGTAATGTAATTCCAGAGTATAACCCTCAAAATAAATATAGTGAAGGTGCGGCAATAGAGTTTGCGTTGGGTGCACTTGGAATTAGAAATGTAGTTGTATGTGCCCATACTGAATGCGGTGCTATCAAAGCATCAATACAACATTTTGACCAAAATACTCATTCTGGATTAGATAACTGGTTACAGCAAATCAAAAATGGGTTTCATAACCATGTACCTCATGATGCTGATAGTGGAACTAGGGTAAATTTAATTAATCAAGTAGCTCATTTAAAAACCTATCCTATTGTACAAGAGTTATTAGCAACTAATCAACTCACCATTTCAGCATGGGTTTATGATGTACACTCAGCAACTGTACTTGAGTGGAACGGTCAGGATTTTGTGTCTACAAATATGGTATAATAATTACCATCTAGAATAATTTTATTTTAAGAAAGTACTCTATGCAAAAAATTAAAGTAACTAATCCAGTGGTTGAGCTTGACGGCGACGAGATGACTCGTATTATTTGGAAATTCATCAAAGAAAAACTAATTCTTCCTTATTTAGATATTGATATCAAATACTATGATTTGGGAGTTGAATCGCGTGACAAAACATCTGATCAAATTACTATAGATGCTGCTATTGCAATCAAAAAATATAATGTTGGAATCAAGTGTGCAACAATAACTCCTGATGAAGCAAGAGTTACAGAATTTAAACTAGCAAAAATGTGGAAATCCCCAAATGGAACTATCAGAAACATTCTTGATGGTACAGTATTTCGTGAGCCTATAGTATGCAAAAACGTACCACGTTTAGTACCTAATTGGACTCACCCAATCATAATTGGACGTCATGCTCATGCTGATCAGTATAAAGCAGTTGATTTTGTTACTAAAGGTACGGGGAAACTTACAATCACTTTTACACCTGATGGTGGCACCCCTGAGACTCATGATGTATTTGATTACAAAGGCGACGGCGTTGCTATGGCAATGTACAATACTGACGAATCAATTCGTGGTTTTGCTAAAGCATGTTTGAATATGGCATTAACCAAAAAGTGGCCTTTATATCTATCAACCAAAAACACCATCCTTAAAAAATATGACGGCAGGTTTAAAGATATTTTTGAAGAAATATACCAAGCTGAATTTAAGTCTCAATATGAATCAGCTGGGATTACTTATGAGCATCGCCTAATCGATGATATGGTAGCCTCAGCTCTTAAATGGAATGGTAATTTCGTATGGGCATGTAAAAACTATGACGGTGATGTACAATCAGACACTGTTGCTCAAGGATTTGGTTCACTTGGGCTAATGACTTCAGTTTTAATTACTCCAGACGGCAAGACAATGGAAGCTGAAGCGGCTCATGGTACTGTTACGCGTCATTACCGAGACTACCAACAAGGTAAAAAAACCTCGACCAATCCAATAGCATCAATATTTGCTTGGACTCGTGGCTTAGCTCATCGTGGGTATTTAGATAATAACCAAGACCTTGTTAAATTTAGCAAGACTTTAGAAGAAGTATGTGTAGCAACTGTAGAATCTGGCAAAATGACCAAAGATTTAGCAGTATGCATTCACGGTAATAAAGTAACAAGCAATGACTACTTATATACCGAAGATTTCTTAGAAGCTATCAATACCAATTTAAAAGCAAAACTTGCTTAAATTTATTATAACACTGATTAATTCAGGCGAGGCTTAAATGCGGTTAAAAATAAAAAGCATACTTTAGCAGTATGAAATATGTTAAAATATTTGACTTAAAATTTTATTTAGGATTTATTTAATGGTAACTATTAGATTAGCACGTGGTGGAAGCCACAATCGCCCGTACTTTTATATCGTAGCAACTGACTCACATTCACGTCGCGATAGCAATTTCATTGAGAAGTTAGGTTTTTTTAACCCAATTGCAGCAGAAAACGTAGAAGCATTTAGACTAAACAATGAGCGTTATAGTCATTGGATTAATGTTGGAGCACAAACCTCACCAACAGTTAAAAAATTAATTAAAGCTCACAAAACTGCTTAATTTTAATATTTTCTGTGGATAAGGCATATGCCTGATAATATAATCAATATGGGGCACATAACTGGTGCTTTTGGCATACTAGGATGGGTTAAAATAAAAACCGAAACTGATATGTCACACTATAAAGAGTTACTATTATCAATTAATGGTAAATGGATTCCACATAAAGTAGAAAAATGCTCTAATAATGAATTTGGGGCAAATATTAAATTTGCTTCAATTAGTGACCGTGATGATGCTATAGCTCTTAAAGGTACGCTTGTTGGACTAGCACGTGATAAATTCCCTAAACTTTCTGATGATGAGTATTATCAAACTGACTTAGTAGGGCTTACAGTAACAAACTTACAAAATGAAAGCTTGGGAACTGTAGAAAATATAATGGATACTGGTGCTAATATTGTACTAGTTGTAAAAGATGATAAGCTAGAGAGATTAATACCATTTGTTGGTATATATATAACTAGCGTTAGCATTGAAAAAAAGCTGATTATTGTTGATTGGGGTTTAGACTATTGATATTTAGTATCATATCTATATTCCCAGAAATGTTTGATAATATATCCAAATTTGGTATTACATCTCGAGCATTTAATAACAATATATGTAGCTTAAAAAAGTATAATCCGCGGGATTTTGTATCGGATCCATATCGTAGAATCGATGACACACCTTTTGGTGGTGGTGCTGGTATGGTGATGAAAATAGAGCCTCTCGAATTAGCCTTAAATAAGGCAACAACTGAGCAACAAGAGCTTGGAAGTGATAAGCCACTTAAGGTATACCTGTCACCGCAGGGTAAAAAAGTTAATCAACAAATGATTAATGATTTGTCCAAACATGACGGTATTATTTTTGTTTGTGGGCGGTATGAGGGGGTTGACGAACGTTTTATAGAACGTAATATCGACCTTGAAATCTCTCTTGGGGACTTTGTGGTCTCTGGGGGTGAAGTACCAGCAATGATGGTTATAGACGCTATCATACGCCAACTAGATGGAGCACTCGGACATGAAGACTCAGCAGTAGCTGATTCATTTATGAATGGTCTTCTTGATTACCCTCATTACACCAAACCGCGTGTATATGAAGGAATTGAAGTACCAGAAGTACTTTTATCTGGTGATCACAAACAAATAGAAAAATGGCGTTTGAAAATGAGCTTATGGAGAACCTATCAAAGGCGTCCTGACTTATTAGAAGAACGAGACTTAAATAAAATAGAGTACGGACTACTTGCCGAATTGGTAAATCAATTGGATCCTAAGGGATAAAGTAGGAATCGACAAAGGAAGAAATATAATGGCTAATAAAATCATTCAAACTTTAGAACAAGAAGAGATTGTTCGTTTAAACAAAACCATACCAACCTTCGCCCCTGGTGATACAATTGTTGTGCAAGTTAAGGTAAAAGAGGGAACTCGTGAGCGTTTACAGGCATATGAAGGTGTTGTAATAGCTAAGAAAAATCGTGGTCTTAACTCTGCTTTTACAGTTAGAAAAATTTCTGCTGGTGAAGGTGTTGAGCGTACATTCCAAACCTACTCTCCATTAGTAGATAATATCGAAGTAAAACGTAAAGGTGCGGTTAGTCGTGCTAAATTATACTACTTACGTGGTCGCTCAGGTAAATCAGCACGTATTAAAGAAAAACTTGAAACTAAAAAAGCATAATTACTGCAAATCTAGTTCAACACTAAAGATGAATACCAGTTATAATAATAACTGGTATTCTTTTTTGTATTAGCTTAGGGGAGTAAAAATGAGTAGTCAATTATTATTAATCATAGCACACCCACTTGACCATAGTGCATCTAATAGCTAAACAGTTGCTAAAGAATTTATTAAAAAATACACCGAAATAAATCCACAAGACAAAATAACCACTATTAATTTGTATCAACAATATATCCCCTTGATTGACAAAGATGTATTATCTGCTTGGGAAGCATTACAAAAAGGTACTCAATTTAGCAATCTTAGCAAAGACCAACAACAAAAGCTCAGCCGCATGAATGAAATTCTTGATCAATTTTTAGCGGCAAATAAATATGTTTTTGTTAGCCCAATGTGGAATTTTTCAATGCCACCAATGTTAAAAGCATATATCGATAATATAACCATTGTAGGTAAAACTTTTAAATACACCGAAACTGGACCAGTTGGCTTACTCACTGATAAAAAAGTACTTCACATTGAAGCTCGTGGTGGGGTTTATAGTTATGGCCCAATGCAAGAGTTTGAAATGAGTGACAGATACTTACACCAATTATTTACTGAATTTCTAGGAGTTCCTAGTTTTGATAAAATTATCATTGAAGGTATTGGGCAATTCCCAGCTGAAGCTGACAAGATAAAATCTCGAGCTATATTACAAGCACATGAATTAGCAAAGACATTCTAATCTGAAGTTAAACAAAAACCCTGCAATAGCAAGGTTTTTTAATTTTAGGGAAGTTAATAAATTATTTAAGTTTAGTTTCTTTATAAAGAACGTGTTTACGTGCTTTAGGATCAAACTTAGTAATAGATAATTTTTCTGTTTGAGTGCGTTTATTTTTGGTAGTAGTATAAAAATGCCCAGTACCAGCTGATGATTCTAGTTTAATCTTTTCACGCATTTACAACACCTCCAACTACTTTACTTAAGCCTAATTCTGCCAATACTACATCAATACCTTTTTTATCGATAGTGCGTAACCCAGCATTTGAAACACGCAAACTAATAAAGCGACTTTCACTCTCTACCCAAAACTTACGATAATGTAAATTTGGTAGAAAACGGCGCTTAGTTTTGTTGTTTGCATGAGAAACATTATTACCGGAAATTGTTTTTTTACCAGTAACTTGACATACTCTTGCCATTTAATTCACCCATATTTAAAATGTTATACTTAAGCGTATTCAAAATACTGCTGTATAAAAATGTTTAGTAAAATCTTTAGTCCGTTATTTTAACCCAACACACCACCCAAAAGCAAATCTTTTACACCACTATCCTACAAATTAAGATTTATTGTTTTGCGTTCGAAGTGAAATTTAGTTACGAAATCATTAAATTTACCCAGACTAATAGCTTTACGCATTTCTGCCATCAGGGTTAGATAGTAATGTAAATTATGAATAGTATTTAGTCTAGAACCTAAAATTTCACCAATTTTGAATAAATGATGCAGGTAAGCTCTAGAGAAGTTTTTACAAGTATAACATTCACAACTGCTATCTAATGGTGTCATATCGTCCTTATATTTAGCATTTTTGATTTTTATGTCACCAAAGCGAGTGAATAACCATCCATTACGAGCATTACGAGTAGGCATTACACAATCAAACATATCAATACCACTAGCAACACCATACACTAAGTCTTCAGGTGTTCCAACCCCCATTAAATAATGCGGCTTTTCTGGTGGTAGCATAGGTTGGAGACTATCTAACATCGAATACATCTCATGTTTTGGCTCGCCAACTGATAACCCCCCAATTGCAATTCCATCAAAACCTATTGTCATAAGCGAATCTAATGATTTTTTGCGTAATTCAGGATAAATACCACCTTGAACAATTCCAAATAATAAATTAGGGTTATTATATTTATCATGAGCTTCACGTGAGCGTTTTGCCCATCTTAAGCTTAACTCCATAGATTCTCGTGCAACTTGAAAACTTGCAGGATATGGTGTACATTCATCAAAAATCATTACAATATCTGAATTAAGAACAGATTGAATTTCCATGGATTTTTCTGGAGAGAGAAATAGCTTAGAGCCATCAATTGGGTTTTGAAAATAAACCCCTTCTTCGGTAATCTTACGTAGTTTACCCAAACTAAACACCTGAAAGCCCCCAGAGTCAGTAAGAATTGGTTTATCCCATCTCATAAACTGATGCAAACCACCTGCCTTAGCCATAACATCAAGACCAGGGCGTAACCATAAATGAAAGGTATTGCCCAAAATAATTTGTGCCAAATCAAGATCATTTGGTGATAAGGACTTTACCGCACCATAAGTGCCAACAGGCATAAAAATAGGAGTTTCAACAACCCCATGTGCTAAATATAACCGACCTAAACGAGCATTACCATCATTTTTTAGAACTTCAAAATTCATTAACTAAGCTTACCATGACAATGCTTATATTTCTTCCCGCTACCACAGTAACATTGTGCATTGCGATTCAACCCTTCATCAGGGGGTACAGAGTTTGTAGTAGACGTAATCATATTTTCAATAGGTACAACATCTTCATTTGGAGCATCTTCTGGCTCCTGAATTTGAACCGTTAATAACATTCTTGCAGCATCACGCTTGATATTATCAAACATGCTTGAGAATAAATTAAATGACTCAGTCTTGTACTCTTGCTTCGGATCTTTTTGAGCATAACCACGAAGATGTATCCCTTGGCGTATCTGCTCTAAACCTGTAAGATGCTCTCTCCAATGATAATCAATATGCTGCAATAAAATACCACGCTCAAATCTATTCACCTGACGCTTACTACTATCAGAAGTATTTGTTTTAAAATACTCACGTAATTTACCACTATCAATATCAGGATTACTTGCCACATAGCTTACAAATGATTCTGCTATATTAACACCATTCTCGGCACAAAACATATCAAGTGCCTCTAGATTCCAAGCTGACTTATCTTCTGGAATCATATTAGATGCAAATTTCTCAATATCAGTTTCAACACGTTTTGCAAAAATACTCATTTTATGTCGATAAATATCATCTGCTTGTTTTAGTACTAACTCTTTAATCTCTTCTTCATGAATTTTTGGATTTAACTCTATTAGTTTAGCTATATCAATATTAACCCTAAACTCATCATTCAATATTTTTTCAAGACCAGCAACATCCCATATTTCTATCATAGATTTAGGCGGGATATAGCTATCAACAACCTGACTAAGAATACCATTGATCATACCATAAGTTATCTCAGATAAATCATTGCCCGTTAATATATCATCTCGTTGTTGATAGATTACGCGTCTTTGATCATTTGATACATCATCATAATCTAATAATTGCTTACGAATATCAAAGTTATGCCCCTCAACCTTTCTTTGAGCAGATTCTATAGACCGTGATAGCCATTTATGCTCTATAGATTCGCCTTTCTCCATCCCAAGGCGTTGCATCATACCACGCATTCTATCACCACCAAATATCCGAAGTAACGAATCATCCAAGCTTAGATAAAAGCGACTAACACCAGCGTCGCCTTGACGCCCAGCACGCCCACGAAGCTGATTATCAATTCGGCGTGATTCATGGCGCTCAGTTCCAATTATATATAAACCACCAGCATCCAAAACACGTCTATTGTTATCGCGCCATTTATTCATTACCTGTTCAATTCGTAATGCTTTTTGTTGCTCAGTTAGCTTATCATCCTCATTTATAGAATTAATTTCTGGTTTTGGATTACCACCCAAGATAATATCAGTACCCCTACCCGCCATATTTGTTGCTACAGTAATAGCGTATGGACTACCAGCTTGAACAATAATTTCAGCCTCACGTGCATGTTGCTTAGCATTTAATACTTCATGTGCTAGATTAGCACGAGTAAGAAGGCTAGAAATAACTTCTGAATTTTCTACCGAAGTAGTACCAACTAGTACAGGCTGCCCCAAACGATTACATTCGATAATATCATCTACCAGTGCTTGATATTTGTCGTCAAGATTCATATATATTTTGTCATCATAGTCTTTACGTACCATGAAATTATTTGTAGGTATTACCACCGTCTCAAGACCATAAATCTGTTGAAACTCATACGCTTCAGTATCAGCTGTTCCAGTCATTCCTGATAATTTCTTATACATACGGAAATAGTTTTGGAAAGTAATTGATGCCATTGTCTGATTTTCTTTTTGGATCTCAACTTTTTCTTTAGCTTCAACTGCTTGGTGTAGACCATCAGACCAACGCCTACCACTCATTAAGCGTCCAGTAAATTCATCAACAATAATTACTTCACCATTTTGAACTACATAGCTTTGATCTTTAATAAAGACATAATGTGCCTTCATAGCCGCCAATAAATGGTGCATTAAACTAATATTATTCACATTATATAAGCTATCACCCACAGCCAATAGCCCATTGGATGTCAAAATCTCTTCAACTTTTACATGACCTGCTTCTGATAAAATAACATTGTTATTTTTTTCATCCACCCAAAAATCGCCATCAAGGCTATCTTCAGCACTTTGACGATTTAGCATCTTAGGTACTTGATCAAGTTTCATATACAAATCATTACTACCTTCTGCTGGGCCAGAAATAATCAATGGAGTACGTGCCTCATCAATAAGTATCGAATCAACTTCATCAACAATTGCGAAATTAAGTTGTCTTTGTACCTTCTCTTTAACTTCAAACACCATATTATCGCGAAGATAATCAAACCCAAATTCGTTATTAGTACCATAAGTAATGTCTGATGCGTATGCTGCTCTTTTTTCTTCAGAGCTCATATCAGGTAGATTAACCCCAACCGTCAAACCTAAGAAATTATATAGCTTACTCATTTCAAGAGCGTCACGTCTTGCAAGATAGTCATTTACCGTAACTACATGTACACCCATATCAGTAATAGCGTTTAGATAAGCACTCAAGGTACCCGCTAAAGTTTTACCTTCACCAGTTTTCATCTCAGCTATCTTGCCATCATTAAGAACAATACCACCAATTAGCTGCACATCAAAATGTCGCATCCCAAGCACTCGAACACTTGCCTCACGACAAACGGCAAACGCCTCTGGTAGTAGATTAGCTAAAGTCTCGCCACTTTTAAACCGCTCTTTAAATTCAAGTGTTTTTTGCTGTATCTCAATATCACTAAGCTTAGCAATTTCAATCTCCAGACTATTGATATTACTAACTATACGATTGTATGTCTTAAGCAACCTATCATTACGTGTTCCAAATAATTTATACAGGGTTTTTTTAATCATCTTTGCTTCTTTTAACTTTTATAATTACTCAAAAACTTTGAGATATTCTTTCATCGCAGTATCTTTATCCATGTTTTTAATAGCATTCCATGACTGCCACTTAGCTCTTTCAACCATATGGATAACTGTAGGACATTCTCCATCTACATTACCAACTGTAGCTTGTTTATAAAAAGCATATAATTTTAATTTTTGAGTATTATTCGGACTAAAATCGATAGTTGCATCTCTAACTGCCTTAACCATCTGTTCAAACCGTTGCTCTAAATCTGACATAATTAACTTCCTTTCGAATAATTAAAATCACTTTATCTATACAAACTTATTTTTAAGCTACAACCTGTTCTTTTACCGCAGATTTAAGAATATTACTAGTTCTAAATGATACAACACGTCTAGCATCAATAGGATATTCTTTTTTAGTCTTTGGATTACGCCCAATTCGAGCTTTTTTATCACGTAAAATGAAATTACCAAACCCAGGTACTTTTACTGGATCTCCAGCCTCTAAGCTTTTAATTATTACCTCAAAAAAATCTTCAACAAATTTAGCCGCTTCTAGCCTTTTTAATGATGAAGAATCCATTACCGCTTGAATTAGATCACTCTTAGTTAGTGTTGTCATATTTGTCCTTTCACGAGCGTTGCTCAGCTTGAAAATTATTTTTTACTACATTAATTATATTTTTTATACTTATCTCAATTTCATCATCAGTCAAATTCTTATCTGCCTGAAATATAAAATTAATTGCTACACTTTTTGTACCAGCTGCAACATTAGCACCATCATAGACATCAAATACATTTAATGCCTGTAGATACTCTATGTTACTAATATTTATAGTATCTAAAACATTGCCAACAGCTAAATCTGCTGGGAATATAAAAGCAAGATCTCGCTCTACCTTTTGGAATTTGCTTAGTTTTTTAAGCTCCAAAGTCTCAATATTATTCTGTATGGAATCAATATCCAGTTCAAATAAATAAGGTAATTCTGGCAACCCCAGCTCTTGTCCAATCTTCGGATGTAACTGACCTATAACCCCAATTTCATTATTAGAGATATAAATTTTAGCACACCTGCCACTATGAAATATATGAGAATCGTTACAAACTTCAAATCTTAAATCTTTATGATCCGATAATAACACGTTTACTACATGTTTCATATCATAAAAATCAGCACTTTTTGAGACTACAGACCAGCTTGGACTAATAGCATTACCATAAAGCAAACCTGATAATTTAAGAGGCTGTAACTCAACACTTTCACCATGAAATACACGAGATAACTCAAATAACCGAACATGTTTATGCCCACGATTAAGATTGCCTTGTAAAACCTTGACCAAATCAGCAATCAAAGACGTATGCATTACATTAAGCCCAGCAAGTGGGTTTTTTAATTTCACCGCTTCAATACCTTTTTGCCCTAGTAAGACTTCATATTTTTCTTCAATAAATGAATATGCAACTATTTCATTATAGCCCATAGTCAGCATACGGTCTTTTAGTTTCGCAAATGTAAATCCTTGGCAATCATTTAAACTATGACTAGCTACTGGCATAACAGCTTCAATATTATCATAACCATAAATTCTAGCAACTTCTTCTACTATATCTTCAGCTATATTAATATCAAAACGGTAGCTAGGAGCTACAACATTTAAAATATCACCATCACTACTAATAGTACAGCCTAGTTTTTTTAGAATTGAATTGATATCCTCTACACCCAAATTAGTACCAATTAGTTTATTGATTTTAGTATATGCTACACTCACTAAGCTCCTAGGTTTTAAATTTGCTATATGTGTAATTTCACCTAAATTACCACCGCAATATTTAATGATTAAATTAGCAGCATATAATAGTGCCTTATGTTGTAAATTAGTATCTACACCACGTTCAAAACGATATGCTGAGTCTGAACTAACTCCATACTGTTTAGCACGTCCTGCAATTATTTTAGGTTCAAAAAACGCACTTTCTAGAATAATCGAAGTGGTATCATCACTAATCCCCGAATCAAACCCACCCATAACCCCAGCTATTGCTACTGGATTATTATTGCTATCACAAATTAATAAGGTATCATTTCTTAATTTAGCATCAGTTCCATCAAGTAATTTTAACTCCTCACCATTTTTAGCTAAGCGTACCTGTAAAGTCATCCCGACTTTATTACTATCAAAAGCATGAAGCGGTTGCCCAAGAGTTAGCATTACATAGTTAGTAATATCAACAATTGGAGAAATAGATTGAATACCACTACAACTAAGTCTAATATAGATTTCTTCTGGTAACTTAATTTTATTGCTCACACCGCTTATATTAACTATCACATAATTAGGGCAATCACTGGCAGCATCCATAACAACATTTACTTTAGAATGAGTCGTTGATGCTGGCTCATTAATTTCTATCGGTTTAATTTTATAATCAGTAAGTGCAGATATTTCTCTAAGTAGACCTGATAGTGACAAACAGTCTCCTCGATTAGGGGTGATTTTAAATTCTACCACTTGGTCAATTATATTATTGTCATTACAGGTTTCAATACTTTCAATTTCAATCCCTGCATTAGTTAATTTTTCAAAAACATCATCCCAATTAGGATTGCTTTCAAAATAACTTTGAATCCAATTTAAAGACAAACGCATTACATCTCACCTCTAAATTGGTTTAGAAAATCTAAATCGTTTTCAAATATTAGACGTAAATCATTTATACCATAACGTATCATAGTAAAGCGATCAATCCCCATACCAAAAGCAAACCCAGAGTACTCATTAGGGTCAATATTCATATAACGCAACACACTAGGATGCACCATTCCACACCCCATAACCTCTAGCCATTTGCCTGATTTTGATTTGATATCTACTTCAGCTGATGGTTCGGTAAAAGAAAAGAACGACGCTCTAAAGCGTAACTCAAGATTTTCATCATCAAAGAATTTGCGTAAAAATTCAATTACCAGACCTTTTAGATTAGCAAAGCTAATCCCCTTCTCAATCCACAAGCCCTCCATCTGATGAAACATCGGCGAATGAGTCGCATCCATATCAACACGATAAACCCGCCCTGGAACAATTACTTTTATTGGTGGCTTACGATTTTCGGCATATCTCACCTGCATAGGAGAAGTATGGGTACGTAGAACATTGTTACTACTGGTATAAAAAGTATCTTGCATCGCCCGTGCTGGATGATTATCAGGTATATTTAATGCCTTAAAATTATAATAATCAGTCTCAATCTCAGGCCCATCAGCAATATCAAACCCTAACCGCCCAAAGATATCTTGCATTCTATTTAGAGATAAAGATATTGGGTGCAAAGTTCCAAGATTATTACCTCTAGAAGACAAAGTAATATCAATAGTTTCGGAGGTAAGCTTACGTTGTTGTTCTTGTTTCAAAATGTATTCACGCTGTTTTTGGATAAGATCTTCAGCATAATTTTTTTGCTGATTAATTTTAGCACCAAATTCTTTACGAGATTCAATAGGCAGATCTTTCATGCCTTTCATTTGTGATGATATATGACCCAAAATCTTTGATTTTAATTGATCCAGATCATGAATCTTATTAGTATTAGATAGTTGATTAAGCAAATCTTGTAATAGCGTATCCATCGTTATAGCTTCTAATAATATAAAAAAGGAGGCTAACATTAGCCTCCAAATAAATTGTTACTGCTTAAAAAAGCACTAAAGCAATTCTTAAGCTAAATTAGCTTTAGCAATATCAACGAACTTAGCA
>CANEUJ010000003.1 GCA_947441745.1 Neisseriaceae bacterium
TAAGTAGTTAGCCAGTTGATTTGCTTTTTGGTTTAATTCTTTATATGTTAGCTCTTTATCTTCATACACTACAGCTATATTATCTGGTGTTCTTAATACCTGCTCCTCAAATAACCCATGAATTGTCTTATTATCTGGATAGTCTTTGCTTGTTTGATTCCAAGTATTTATAATATCCTTATAAGTTGCCCTATCAATAATATTATACTCTGAAATAGTTTTTAAAACATTTACCTGAATAAATAAATTTTGATATGCCTTTATGAATTTTTCAACAAGATAAATATCCAGATGATTACTATATTTTACCCTAAATTTAATCTCATCTTCTTTAACTTCCAATTCAAATATAAGCTTGAAACCTGACGAATCAATATTATAGTAATGATTGACACTAGTTTTGCACTCACCAAATACAAATGGAGTATCTTTCAAATTTGTTTGAATAAATCCAACTTCAAAAATTTTTTTATTCATTATTGAGGCAATATCATAAACTGGTAAATAGCTATGCTTATATTTTTGATTAACTTTCAGTTGTTTTATAAACAAATCCGCTTTAGAAATTAACGAAAGCAATGTGTCTGAATCTTCTATTAGCAACGGCATTGCAATTGTATTTATTTCTGAGACAAAAACTTGTTCAGTAACATTTCCTTTAAGCATAACAGGATAACTAACTGCAAGCTCTTTTTGTCCAGTATGACGATAAATTAGAATATAAAATAATAACATAGATAATAAGTAAGGTGAAATCTTATACTCTCTACATAATGAATCCACATCATTCATCTTTAATGAAAATCTATATTCATTTATATTATTAAATGAGGTATCAGGTAATTTATGCAATTTTAAAAAAGATAAATCAATTGGATCAATATTACCTAGATTTGTTTTAAAAAACCCCAATGACTCCACATTGTGTTGTGCTAATAAACTCCAACCTGTCTTTGCTTTTTCATTTATAAGTTTTTTCTGAATATCACAATCACAAATATTTAATTGCTTTTTATTATAGAGATTAGATATGCAATCAATAAAATCGTTAAATTTTGACCCGTCTATTAATGCATGATGAAGTACAGCAATGAATCTAAAGCTGTTATCGTCATTTTTAAATAAACCAAAGCGACATAATACTGTTTTATTAAGATGGAAAGGAAGATGAACAAATTGTTTTATTTGATCTTCATTATAATTTTCATAGAACTCAAGAGCAATTTCTTCATTATGCTCCTTCCAGAATAATTGCCCATTATAATCTTCTGCTAAATTACACTGAAATAAATAGTTTGAACTAATAAAAATTTTGATGGCATTATTTAAAATGCTATACTTTAATTCTTTAGATATATTTTGATCAAATATAATGTTATATTCAGTTGTATCTGCATTTAACAAATACTCATTCCAGAATGTTTTTGTGTATGGTGATGCTAAAATAATATGAAGAGTTCCTAATATATTTGATTATCTATTTTCAAGATTTTATGACTGTTCGTCTACTTTTTTAATCAGTAATTTATTATGCTAAAAACGCCATTACAACCACAACAGATTATTGCAGTGCCGTAGCTACGGGAGCTATTATAGCATACTCAAAACCCAAATACAACCCCATTAAAATTGGCGATCGTGGTAATGGATGTAGTGAGACTATCTTTATATAGGGATGAGGGTGGAAGCAACTTTAGGAGCGAAGTCAGCGACTGTTCAATAATCTCGAAAAACCCATCAAATTGCATTTAAACAACCAGTATTTTATAAAAAATACTAATCGATGGTTTTTTAATGCAGCTAAGTGGTCAACTGGACATTATTGAACATTCTCAATAAAAAAGTAACTAGTGCTGGTGTAGCAAATATTTTTTACTATTGAGATACATGAAAGTTATTGCATTTATATAAATGTAACACCATCTCGGTACGCCCATGACGAGTAATCGGAACATCATCTACTTTTTGTAGATTAGAACAATAATTATGTGTATCTTCC
Source organism: Neisseriaceae bacterium (assembly GCA_947441745.1). GTDB lineage: Bacteria > Pseudomonadota > Gammaproteobacteria > Burkholderiales > UBA11063 > Aquella. The sequence goes on from CANEUJ010000003.1 coordinate 2,000, forward strand.
AAAACCTTATCAGTATCATCCCTGGTAACAAAAATCAAATCTTGACCCAGATAATTACTATCATTGAAATAATAACTATAATTACGCTGCTCTTCAAATGAACGAACTGGAATCTTACCTTTTAGTGCCCAATCAACCTTGCCTGAGATTAACCAATGTGAAGCACCTACAAATAAATTCGGTTGATTTAATAAGTCATGAGTTTCAAAATAAGTTAGTAAATCAGTATAATCATATCCATCCATAGTTGGTTCGATTACTTGATCTTTTGGTGTACCAGGGTTAGTGACTTCAGCTAATTGCTTGGGGCCATAGCTTTGCCAAAAACCAGTTTCTTCTTGCACAGCAGCAAGAAATAAAATACCATAGGCAAATACGAAAGAGAAAACAATCCATTTAAGAGTTCTACCCCTAGTTGGACTATTTAGTCGCTTTTCAACCATAGCACCAAGAGGTACAAATAATATCATATAGCCAACTGATTGCCAATGGAAATGATACGATAAGTCAGCCCAAAGTGTTGAAGCTGTAAAAAACACTATAGGAAATAAAGCCATACAAAAGAAGAACCAATATTTATTATCAGTTTTACCCAAGCGATATGACCTAACAAATTCAACTACGATTGGCACCCAAATCCAAGGCAATAACCATAATGCCTGCCCAAGAAAGCTTCTAAAAAACCAATCAAAGTGTAAATGAAAGTTATCTGTAAACTCACGAGATGATTGAAAACGAATAGATACCCAATCATGCTGATAATTCCATATAAAAATTGGTAAAAAGAATATCAAACATATAACTCCAGCAAGATAGAATCCAGGATTTTTAAATACTCTATGTTCACGGGTAATAATATACAATAACACACCTAAAGCAAAAAACACTACATGGTATTTAGATAAGCCAGTCAAGCCCATATCAATACCTAATAGTATCCATAAGTATAATTCATTTTTACATGTTAGCGGTGCTTTTGGAAAGAATAACCTAGACATTATATACAAACCAACTGACCAAAAAAATAAAAGCGGTGCATCGGGTTGGAACCAAATTCCATCAATAATATATAATGCACTTAAATTAAAGATTAAAACCGTATAAAACCCCACTTTTTCACTAAAAAACCATTTGGCAATTAGATATAGCATAAAGCTAGTACCAGAGAACAACATTACATCAGGTAATCTAAGCCCAAAAGTATTGATACCAAAAATCTTAAGAGATACATGGCTTAACCAAAAAAACAAAGGAGGTTGATCAACATAACTAAGTGCAATATCATGTGCACCTCGGAAGTAATACGACTCACCCGTACCCAAACCCGTAGTAGCAGCAATAATAATCCGCACTAGAAAAAGCACTAAGATCAAATAAATAGTATTTCTGGTTATATTAGATGTTTTTATGATATAGTACCTCAATTATAAATGAAAAGTTAATAAGTTAATCCCACAGAAAACTGAACGCCATAAGTATCAGTTGGGGTATACATTAATCCTGAAATATTGGACTGTGGTTGAAAACTATTCCAAAACGTATTCGCACTAAGCTCTAAATCTCTATAGACTTTGAATTTTGCACCTAATGTGGAAGTCAATGTATAATTAGTTGCTGCATATGTTTTACCATATAAATCTGGATTTGTTTGAATATGCTTTATGGCTCCAGAGTTATCCCAATTATATGTATATATTTCATCAAGTGACAATAAAATGCTATTATTTATCTTATAAGAAATCTTGCCACCCAAGCCACCAGTATAAAAAAAATCACTCGCTAGATTATTACCGCCATTAGCATTCACCGTAGATGTAGCCCAGTTATATGTTCTCCCAAACATTGCATATGGGGTTAATTGCAATTTACCTGAAATAATCTGAAATGCATAGCCACCTTTGAATAATAAGCTAAACATAAAAGGGTACTGACCAAACTCAGAGCCATAATTAGCACAATTTGATCCTGTACATAAATTACCACTTCCATTACCGCCATTTAGTGAGCCAAGATTTGGTTGACTATAATTGGTAACCATATTATAATTACCATCAACCCAAATACCATCATCAAATAAGCGCTCAATTTCTATACTAAGCGTTTGAGCTGAGAAATTACTTTTATCAGCATATCCATTTGCCAAATTACCAGACATATATCCATAACCTAAATTATATTGATTCTCAAACTGCTGGAACTCTGTATTGCTATTAGCAAACACAGCCCCAACTCTTGCTAGAATCAAAGCAATAACGCACCTTTGTAACATTTAATAAGTAAGCCCAATACTAACTTGACCACCTAGACTCGATTGTGGTTGATAAATTGTATATAATCCAGAACCAGATGAACCACCATTATTTGAAGGAGTTGCATTAGGTGCTGCAGCTTGTGCTTGATAGATTGTGTAAAACCCTTGTAACCCAAGTTGCAAACTTTTATATGGATTAAATTTAGCACCTAGTGTCGAGGTCCATGCAGTCTTATTTTGTGGAAGAATACCACTTACCGGAGCTGATTGATCCCAGTTATAAGAAGCTAATTGATCAGCAAATACCAAAATATTTTTATCAATACGATATTCAATACGTGCCCCAAGTCCACCAGTGTAATAATAATCATTAGTCACATTGCTAAATCCATTAGAAACAATTGCTGACATAGAAAGATTTGTATTGCGTCCTAATAATCCATATGGTGTTAGTTGTAACCGCTCTGGAAGAACAGGAAATGCATAACCAACCTTGGCATTTACACCACCCAAATTTGGATCTTGTGAAGCTGGCATACCTGGGTATTCTTTAATCCCACTACTTGTCATACCAGTACCTGAGGCTTGAGTACCTAAATTATTTTGAGACAATACTAGATTCGCATTTATATCAAACCATACCCCTAAGTCAAATAAACGCTCTACATCCAAATTCATAAATTGGCTTTGAAGTAGTGATTGCTGATTTCCACCATTGTATAGTGTAACATTAGTTACACCTAACCCTGCATTATATTGGTTATCAAATTCTTGAAACGCACCATTATTAACAGCAAAAGCTGAAGCGCTATTAATTGTTAGTAAAGTTATTAACATTTTACGCATTGTTTGTTCCTCTTCAAAATTTAACTAGTGGATTATATGCTAATAAAGTTAAATCATGCAAATCTAATGTATATGCGTCGCAACATAGCACAAGCTCTTAGAACCTTTTTATATAGGGCAATGCAACTGCTAATCGGCATAAAAAAAGCAACACTAAATTGCTGCTTTTTTATCAGATAAACTAGAAGATAATTTAGTAAGTAAGACCTAATGTTACTAAACCACCAATACTTGTTTGTGGTTGCGGGTAAGCACCAGTTCCAGCTGGATTACCAGAACTAGCATCCATTTGATCATTTTGATAGAAGCCTCTAACACCTAGTTGAAAATCTTTAACTAAGTTAAACTTTGCACCAATAGTTGATGTAAAAGCATATAAATTTTGTGGTTGAATACCACTGGCATAACTAGTTTGATCCCAGTTATACGCAACTAATTGATCAGCATATACTTCTATAGCCTTATTTATACGATACTCAAGACGAGCACCAGCACCAGCAGTATAGTATAATTGATTAGCAGTAGTACCCAAAGCACCCTTATCACCTATATTTGCACCATTTTGTTGACCTGCAATCGCATTATTATTTAAACCAGCAGCTCCATAAGGAGTAAGCAATAGATATTGACCAGCCAATGGGAATGCATAACCAACTTTTCCATTAAAACCATAATTACTTTGTACTGGCTGTTGTTGCTGAGGAAAAGCACCATCATATCCAGTACCCACTGTTGTAGACCCTTGACCAAACACCATTTGGGCATCTAAATTAACCCATACACCATTATTTAATAAACGTTCGCCTTCAAGCTGTACTAGATTACTTGTTGAATAATTGTTATTCCCACCACCATAAGCAGTCGTATTCTGACTCTGCATTCCATAACCAATACTAATTTGATTATCAAAATCTTGAAACTGACTATAATCAGATGCAAACGCAGATGAACCACTAAATGCTAATAAAGATACTAAAAGTTTTTTCATATACAACTCTCCTAAAATTAAAATAATTTTGAAAATGTACCCAGTGTTTTATTATACACTAAACAAAATAAATAAAATACATTCTAGATTTATTTTTTAATCTTTAATCGATTTTTTATATATTTATAAACTAAAAAAGCCATCACTGAAATTAAAATTACGCCAAAAATGAAATGTTCACATTTTCTAACATATCCAATAACATCACCAATGTCGTAAGCAAAATAATAACCTAGATATACCAATGCTGGCACACTTATTAATGCTGCAGCTCCATCCATAACTATAAACTTTAATAATGACACTCTATGACTAATACCAGAAATAATAAATATTGGTGCCCGAAGCCCTGGTAGAAATCTTGCTACAAATAATATTTTATCACCATGTTTATGAGCTTTTTCTTGAATTTTGGCATAATTTTCTGGAGTAATAATATGTTTTAACCCAGGTAATCTGGTAACCCTTGAACCTAAATACCTACCCAAAGTAAATATTATGCCATCACCTATCAAAACACCAGATAATGAAACGACTATCATAAGATTAACATTAACGGCATAAGGCGTTCCAACTGACAACCCACAAATAATACCACCCGCAACAATAGCAATATCCTCTGGTATTGGGACTCCTAAACCGCAGGCGATAAGAACACAAAATACGGCAATATAGTCATATTGTGCAAAAATACTAATTAAATGTGTCAATACAACCACAGTTACAACCTAAGAATTTATTTTATTTGCGATCAAATTTGCCCACTTAAATGCTTTGTCTTGGTGCTTAGCTTCAACCATCACTCTGACTAATGGCTCAGTACCAGATGCCCGTACAATAACCCTACCGTTCTTACCCAAAGCTAACTCAGCTTCTTCTACATATGATTTTATCTTTTCGCTCCAATTACTTGATTGCTGATTTAATCTAATATTAATCATAACTTGCGGATAATCTTCCCAATCAACTATTTGTTTTAGTGATTTTTTCAATTGAATAATAGCTGCTACCACCTGCAACGCCGAAATAATTCCATCCCCAGTAGTATGCTGTTCTAAACATAAAATATGACCTGATGCCTCACCACCCAGTACCCAACCTTCTGTATTTAAAGCCTCAAACACATATCTATCACCAACTCTAGCACGAACTAATTTCACCCCGAGCTTTGATAGTGCAACCTCCATAGCTATGTTAGTCATGACAGTACCAACAATACCATCAATATTTTTATGCTTCAAAATATATTCTTGCAGTATCACATAAAGTAACTTGTCACCATTATATTGTGTACCTTCATTATCGACAAATAAAACTCTATCACCATCACCATCAAAAGCAATTCCAAAATCAGCATTATTTTCCTTGACTGCTTTAGTTAGATTTTCAGGATGCATTGAACCACATTGATTATTTATATTTATACCATTTGGCTCACAGGATAATTTTATTACCGTTGCACCAAGCTCCATAAATACACTAGGGGCTACTTTATATGTAGCACCATTGGCACAATCAAGAACAATAGTCAAATCTTTTAAATTTACACCTTTGGGAAAAGTGCTTTTACAAAACTCTATGTAACGACCACTTGCATCATCCAAGCGTTTTACTCTGCCCAAACGTTTGGCAACCTTCATCTCTTTATCTAACTCTTTTTCAATTAAAAGCTCAACCTCATCTGGTAATTTAGCTCCATCACTTGAAAAAAATTTAATTCCATTATCAGTATACGGATTATGTGAGGCACTAATCACCACTCCAGCCGATAAATTTAGGGCTGTTGTTAAATAAGCAATAGCTGGGGTTGGAATAGGGCCAGCCATATAAACATCAACCCCAGCATACGAAAACCCAGCTTCAAGACTAGACTCAAATAAGTATCCAGATAACCTTGTATCCTTACCAATTATGACTGCTGGATTTTTGCCCATATTACCAAGAACCACCCCAGCTGCATAACCTAAACGAAGTGCAAAGTCAGGAGTTATTGGAAACTCTCCAACAACACCACGTACCCCATCTGTGCCAAAATATTTTCGCATTATTTATTACTCTACTCTATTGCAATAGCTATTTCTGAGTTGAAACCAGGATTCATGATTTCATTAATTTCTTTCATATCTAGCGTCTCCTGCTCCAACAACATCTGTGCCATTTTTTCTACTTTATCACGGTTATCAGATAAAAGCTTTTTAGCCAGTTTGTATTGTTTATCCAAAATTCCACGAATAGTATCATCAATTTTTTGCATAGTTGCTTCAGATATGTTTTTATTTGCACCAAAATTAGCACCCAAAAATGCTTCAGACTCATTTTCACCATAAATAACCGGCCCCATCTCATCTGTCATTCCAAAACGAGTAACAATCTTACGAGCAAGATCAGTAGCACGTTCAAAGTCATTACTTGCTCCTGTTGTCATTTGATTCATAAATAACTCTTCAGCTACTCGTCCACCAAATAAAATAGTAATTTGATCAATTAGATAATCTTTAGTATATGAATAACGATCTTCTTCTGGTAACTGCATAGTTACCCCTAAAGCCCGACCACGCGGAATAATAGTTACTTTATGAACTGGATCTGAATTTGGTAATAACCGTGCAATAACTGTATGACCTGATTCATGATATGCAGTATTTCTTTTTTCTTCTTCTTTCATAACCATACTTTTTCGCTCAGCACCCATAATAATCTTATCTTTAGCATCTTCAAAATCTTTCATATCAACTAGCTTTTTATTATGTCTTGCCGCAAATAGTGCCGCTTCATTTACCAAATTAGCCAAATCTGCACCAGAGAATCCAGGAGTACCCCGTGCAATTACATTAGCATCAATATCTGTTGCGACTGGAACTTTTCTAATATGAACACCCAAAATTTGCTCACGACCTTTAATATCAGGTAATGACACTACGACCTGTCTATCAAAACGTCCAGGACGCATAAGAGCAGGATCTAATACATCAGGTCTATTGGTTGCTGCAATTATAATCACAGTAGTATGGGTATCAAAACCATCCATTTCTACTAACATTTGATTAAGTGTTTGCTCACGTTCATCATTACCACCACCAACACCACCACCACGCTTTCTCCCAACGGCATCTATTTCATCTATAAATATAATAGCTGGTGCGGTTCTTTTGGCTTGTTCAAACAAATCTCGCACTCGAGAAGCTCCTACACCTACAAACATTTCCACAAAATCAGAACCAGAAATACTATAAAATGGTACATTAGCTTCACCTGCAATTGCCTTAGCTAATAAGGTCTTACCAGTTCCAGGTTGACCACTTAATAATACGCCTTTAGGAATATGCCCCCCCAAATCTAAATACCTGCTTGGATCTTTTAAATAATCCACAATCTCAACAACATCTTGCTTAGACTCTTCACAACCAGCAACATCAGTAAAACGTACCATATTTTCTTTTGGATCAATCATTTTGGCACGACTTTTACCAAAGCTAAATACTCCACCAATACCGCCACCTTTACTACCAGAGGCTCCACGCATAAAATATATCCATACTCCGATTAATAGCAACATCGGGAACCAAGATACAAAAATACTCATTAGAAGTGAATCCTCCAATGGTTTAGCACTAAAACTAACTTTATTTTTAATTAGATCATTAACCAACTCTGGATCAAATGGTGCGTAACTTGCAAATTTGCTACCATCTTTACGCTCTCCTCGTAGCCATTGGCTTGACTTAGCCCCACCTTCGATAACTATGCTTTTTATCTGACCATTTTCTACTTCAGAAATAAGTTGCGAATATGCTACATTATTCTTATTTTCACTTTGTTCATTAAATTTATTAAAGACTATCATTAAACCAAGTCCAACCATCGCCCAGATAATTAAACTTTTAAATATATTTCCATTTCGCATAAATTAAATTTCCAAAAAATAGGTACTAAACATTATTATAGCACAATTAATTAAATCTTATTCTTACAGAGCATATAGGTTTCACTACTAGCACTTCGTGAAGCACTAGGTTTATGAATAACCACTTGATTAAATAACGAACGAGCTAGTTTTACCAAACTATCAAATTCCCCACCATGAAAGATTTTGATTATACAATTACCGCCGACTTTGAGGTATTCTCTTGCAAAGTCAAGCACTAACTCTATTAGATATGCACCACGTGCTTGATCAACACCACGTATACCACTTAAATTTGGTGCCATATCAGAAATAATCAAGTCAACCTGCTTATTATCAATCTCCTGTACTAGCTTTTTTAGGATCTCATCACTGGTAAAATCACCATGAATAAACTCTAAACCATGTATCGGAGTTATCTCTAATAAATCTATTCCAATAACTATACCATTTGTGCCAACCTTTTTGACTGCATATTGTGACCAGCTTCCTGGAGCACAACCTAGATCTACCACAACCTGTACATTTTTAAATAAATTAAGTGTCTCATCAATTTCGATTAATTTATAAGCCGCACGAGAGCGATAATTATCTTTTACTGCCATATGCACATAATGATCAGTAACATGCTGATTGACCCATGCCTTTACTAGTTTATTTTTTTTAGGCATTAGATGGCTTTTTAAACAATGAGATAAATAATATTAATAATAAAGGTACAATAAATATCCATATAATTAATTTAATAAATAATAATAAATCATAATTATTATAAAAGAAATATGACAAGGATAAACTGGCACCAGTAAATCCAACGATAAAAACCTGAAGGGACCATAATTCGCCAATTTTTCCATATTTGGCTATTAGACCTAGCGGAATTAAAACATTATTAACAGTAACACGTCCAAGATTCATCATATAGCTTGATATTGATAACATAAATCCAGAAAGAATCATTAGAAGACTTAAAATCATCACTGATTGTGGCAAATAATGCCTAAAAACCACAATATTAGCAAGATTATAATTATACTGATTTGGAGTCAGAAGATTAGTCTTGGTATTAAGTAGCGGTGGAATTATCCCAGGCATAGTATCAGTTTTAGTATCTTTACTATCAACTGCTTTAACTATATATCCCGTTTGCCCATCTGGTAATTCTGCCATAACAGTAACTATTTTTTTACCTGCAATAATATTACCACTAGAGACTGTACCAATAGCTATGATACCTGGTAAAATTAATACACAAACAAACAATAAACTAATACCGCGATTTTTAGATTGTGGCACTAATTTATAAGATATCAATCGAAACCCACCAAGCCCGAGAGTAATAAGAGCTATCAAATAAGCATTTGATAGTGTTAATTGGGGTATAAAATAATAATCGGCACTCAGATTTTGAGAGATAGCTAGATTACTTAGATTATGAATAAGGCTTGTCATACCTCCTATTTGGTTAATTCCAAGGACTATAACTGCTATAAATGAAATAAAAATTATAATAAGATATAAAACTCTAGTATAAATTAATCCTATCATACCACCTATTAATAAACACATTACAGTAAAACCTAGTAGCCCCATAACATTATTAATAAACCCATATCCCATTAAAGATTGCAATAATTTAAAAGCTGTGCTAATAACTACAGCAGTACATACCAATAACAACAATATATTTAAAATCGAAGTTGTAGTTGCTACAGCTTTGTTTTGAGTAATAGCGATATAATCGTTGAAATTATTTACCTTAGCCCCTAAATACTTTTTAGACAATCCTTTTTTTAGTGTTAAATAGATAATTAAAGTGATAAAAACATAATAAATAGCATTAAAGCCATAAATCGCCCCAGCAACTCCTGCAAGAACAATCTCAATAAGCCCAAACTCTATAGATGAATAAAAGCGAGTCTTTGCAGATAAAAATGAATCGTAATCTGGGTTTTTATGTCTATTGACATATGCAATCACAAACACCACTGCCAAAAAAACTGTAATAATAAAATAATCTTGATTAGTGAGGGATATTAAGTACATAATCAAACCTTTAAAAATTTAACCTAAAATTCCATACCAAAAGCCAGCAACGGTAGCAGTCATAAATCCAGCTAACACAGCCCCAAACAAACATTTCCAAGCCATACCAGATAGTTCAGCCTGACGACTCGGGGCTAAAATGCTAAAAGCTCCTAGAGATATACCAATTGAAGAAAAATTAGAAAAACTCGCTAATGCAAAAGTAGATACAAAAATAGCATGCTTTGATAAAATATTAGCATCCTTCATATGTCCAAGACTTACATAAGCTACAAATTCATTAATAGCAACCTTCTGCCCCAATAGACTCCCAACACTTAGCGTCTCTACCCAATTTATACCCATAAAAAAAGCAAAAACTCGGAACAATTGTCCTAGTATATACTCTAGAGATAAATCTTTAAATACCCCATTAGTTGAGGAATTAATATAAGCATTAATATGAATTAAATTACCAACACCAGATAAAACCCCATCAACCAAATGAATAAGAGAAATCACCGCAAGCAAAACTGCAATCATAGCTGCAGCTACTTTTAGCCCAGTCATGGCACCTTGAAATATACTATCCAAAAAATTGGCACTAAAATGAGCCCCAACTTCAATTTTTTCTGAAGATACGTTTTCAAAATCAGTTTCCGGAAAAATAAGTTTGGCAAATATAATAGCTGAGACGGCATTCATGAAACTTGCAGTTACCAGATAATTAGCAAATACGACTGTTTGCTTAGGATCTCCAGCAGCTAAAAATGTCAGATACATACCTAAGGTAGAACCAGATATATTGGCAAGACCAGCGGTAAACGCACAAGCTAACTCTGAACGAGTCATGCTTTTGATATAAGGGCCAATTACTAAAGGGCCTTCGGTTTGCCCAAGAAAAATATCAGCAATAACTATAAGGCTTTCGACACCTGATAATTTTACTGTTTTTCTAAGTACAAAAGCCATAATTGCAATTAGATGCTGGATAATTCCAAAGAAATACAAAGCACCAATTAGACTACCAAAAAAAATCAAGGTTGGAAGCACCACGATCAAAAATACGAAGCCGTATTTTTTCATATCAACGAAATCACCAAATATAAATTTCGCACCATCTGATGCATAGTTTAATAAACTAACCAGTCCTGCTGATAAGTAACTAAGCCCATGATTAATAAAAGGTACATATCTAATTAAAAGAAATAATATATTTTGTAATACAAAAGCACTTAGAATCAAGCGCCAATTTATTGCCTTTTTATTTTCTGAAAATAAAAATGGTAATAACATCAAAAACCCAAAACCACATAAAGCTTGGATAGTAGTAGAAGGTAGATTATGCATATTAAATTAAACCTCAAATATTTTGATATAGCAAGAGTATTGTATTTTACAGTATTCTTGGTACCCAAGCTTATTTTTTATTTCTTCTACCTGAATCAATATTGTAGTGTATAATCACTTCAAATATTATAGATGGATATATAAAATGAAAAAAAAAGCTGTATATGCGGGTAGTTTTGACCCAGTAACAATGGGGCATCTATGGATTATTGAACAAGCAGCATCAATGTTTGATAAAGTTACTGTTGCAATAGGTGGCAATGTTGACAAGAATTATACATTTTCTGTAGAGGAACGAATAGAGTTACTAAAAAACGTAACGCGTAAATTTGATAATATTGAAATTTCTGAATTTAATAACGAATTTTTAATTAATTATGCACAGCGTATAAAAGCTCAGTACATAATTCGCGGGATTAGAAATGCTAGTGACTATGAATATGAAAAAAGAATGCGTTATGTTAATTCTGATATCTGTGACGAAATAAATACTATATTTCTTATCCCTCCAAGAAATGTTTCTGAGATCTCTTCAAGTCTCGTTAAAGGTCTTATTGGTAGTAAAAACTGGGAATCAGTAGTGAAAAAATATGTACCTGAACCAGCTATTCAAGCAATGCTTAGATGGGAACAAAAAAATGCCAGATAATAAATTCATTCACCTAATTAACCCTTTGGTACGTAAACTACTACAATTTAATTCTCCAACGGATAAATTATTAGCTGATTTTTTTAGAGAAAATAAAAAACTATCACATATCGAGCGTAACTTAGTTGCTGATACAGTGTATACCATACTTCGTAATTATTACAAACTAACAGCAGTTGTTAATGACCATATTCCAAATATCATAGGTCTTACATGGCTTAAGCTACTTAATATTGAACCATCTATATTATCAAAAATCAATTTACTTGATATTGATTACCTAAATAACCTTACATTTGACCCTAATAACACTTTAGAGCTACCACAGTGGCTAATCGAGAAACTTAACTATAGCGATGATGAAATTCAAAAATTAGCCTCTAGTTTACAACAAACTGCACCACTTGATTTACGCGTAAATTTAATTAAAACTAATCTAAATTCTGTAATGTCAGAACTTAGTGAATTTACCCCTCAAAAAATGGAGTTGTCTCCATTTGGAATTAGAATAATAGATAAAGTATCTTTATTGAAGCACCCCTTATTTCTAAATGGTAGCATAGAGATTCAAGATGAATCAAGCCAACTAGGTGGGCAATTATTAAATCCAAAACGTGGTGATATGGTGGTTGATTTCTGTGCTGGAGCTGGTGGTAAAGCAATTTTATTTGGAATGCTTATGCGAAATAATGGGCGTATCTATGCTTTTGATGTCAATGAAAAACGTCTAAACAACCTAAGCCCACGGATGATACGTGCTGGATTATCAATAATACATCCAGAATTAATTGCTCATGAAAATGATGCTAAAATAAAACGACTACACAATAAAATCGATAGAGTATTTGTTGATGCACCATGTTCTGGGCTTGGCACACTTAGACGTAGTCCTGAATTAAAATTTCGCCAAAACAGCACAACAATTGATGAACTAAATATCAAACAAGCGTCAATTTTGAGAGAAGCAAGTAAGTTGGTCAAAATCGGTGGGCATATGGTTTATGCAACTTGTAGCATCCTACCACAAGAAAATCAAAATATAGTACAGCAGTTTTTAAAAGAACACTCAGATTTTGAGCTAGTGCCAGCATCTAGCGTATTTTCCAATCCGCGTTTGTTAAGACACGATGGTTACTTAGAGCTATTGCCACATATTCATGGAACTGATGGGTTTTTTGCAGCATTACTTAAAAGAACTAAGTAATGCCAGATATAACGTCATTCCAAATATGAATACTCTGCTGTTTCATTATGAATTTGGAATCCATGCTCTAAGTACATAACAGAGCAAGGAATGGATCCCAGACTCTATACAAACAGCATCAAGTTTTGGTCTGGGATGACGATTAAAAGAACTACATAACAGAGCAAGGAATGGATCCCAGATTCTATACAAACAGCATCAAGTTTTGGTCTGGGATGACGATTAAGAGAACTACATAACAGAGCAAGGAATGGATCCCAGATTCTATACAAACAGCATCAAGTTTTGGTCTGGGATGACGATTAAGGAACTGATGGGTTTTTGTAGCATTACTTAGAAGAAATAGCTAAGATATCATTAAACCATTTTGATAAATCAGCTATTTCTTCGGCACATACGCTATGTGCCATTTGGTATTCGTGCCAAGTGATTTTAAAACCTGCAGTAGATAGTTTTTGGTGGGCTAGATTACCAGCGATATATGGTACAACATTGTCTTGAAGCCCATGCGATGCAAAAATTGGGATATCCTTATAACCGCTAGTAATACAGGAGTCTATATTTGGTAAGTAAGTAGATAATGCAACTATACCCCCTAGTTTATACTTTGAAGATAATCCAGTTATATAGCTAATAACCCCACCTTGAGAAAATCCAACGATAATAATTTGTTCTGACTTAAACCCTTGCGACAATTGCTCTTCAATAATTTTATTAATTAGGCTTACGCTTTGGTTAATCCCAACAATATCAACGTTTTCGCCTAAACTCTTAGCAGTTAGCTCATAAATATCATACCAACCACGCATAACATATCCATTATTGATAGTAATTGGACGCATTGGTGCATTTGGGAAGACAAATTTAACACATTTAGATAAATTTAACTCAGGAACTAGTGGTACAAAATCATTACAATCCGCACCTAGTCCATGTAACCAGATAACAACACTAGTAGCTAATATACCTGGATGACTTATTTTTTCTATATATTCCAACTGCTGCATATTAGTCTTTTATCCGAACTACATCCGCACCAACTTTGCTTAATTTGACTTCCATACCCTCATATCCTCGATCAAGATGGTATACTCGTTCAACCATTGTATCACCATTAGCAACTAACCCAGCTAATACTAGTGATGCTGAAGCTCGTAAATCTGTCGCCATTACTGTTGCACCATAAAGAGTATCAACTCCTTTTACAAGTGCTAAATTACCATCAATAGCTATATTAGCACCCATGCGACATAGTTCTGGCACATGCATATAACGATTTTCAAATATTGTCTCAGCACATACAGCCGCCCCATCTGCAATAGTATCTAACGCCATAAACTGAGCTTGCATATCAGTAGGAAATAAAGGATATGGTTGCGTTTTGATATCGACGCTTGTTGGACGACGATTCATTGCTACTTTAAGCCAATCATCACCAGAATCAACTGTACATCCAGCTTGAATTAATTTATCAATAATTGCCCCCATAGTATCAGGGCGTGCATGAGTTAAAGTTAAATCACCTTGAGTTATAGCAGCTGCAATAGCATAAGTTCCCGCTTCAATTCTATCAGCAATAACTGCATGAGTTGCTCCATGTAAGCGTTCAACTCCTGTTACCACCAAAGTATCAGTACCAATACCTTCAATTTTGGCACCCATTTTTACTAGACAATCAGCCAAATCAGTAACTTCAGGTTCACGAGCACTGTTTTCTAAAGTGGTAACGCCATCAGCTAAAACTGCAGCCATTAGGAGGTTTTCAGTACCAGTTACAGTTACCATATCCATTACTATTCTCGCTCCTTTTAGGCACTTAGCACGAGCTTTTATATAGCCATGTTCAATAGTAATCTCTGCACCCATTAATTCCAACCCTTTGATATGCTGATCAACAGGACGAGCACCAATAGCACAACCTCCTGGTAAACTTACTTTAGCTTCACCAAAACGAGCAACTAGTGGACCTAATACCATAACTGATGCACGCATAGTTTTTACTAAATCATAAGGAGCCTCGTATGAATTTACACTTCCTGCATCAATTTCCATGCGGTTATTAGCAAAGTCAACTTTAGCACCCATCCCACCTAATAATAAAGCTAGAGTATTAATATCTTTTAATACGGGTACATTTTCTAAAATTAGTTTGTCGGAAGTTAGTAGTCCAGCACAAACAAGAGGTAGAGCCGCATTCTTCGCACCTGAAATACGAATTTCACCTTTTAAACCCAATGATTTTCTAACTCTAAGTTTATCCATTAGCTTCACCCCACTCTTTAATTGTAAATAATTTCATTGATAATGCATGAACTTCCTCACGCATTTTATCACCAAGTGCCGCATAAATAACACGGTGGCGTTCTAAGCGTGATTTAGCCACAAAATCATCACTCACAACAACTGCATCAAAATGACGCCCATCACCTGTAACGTCCAAAAACTCACATTTAATATGTGAATTTATTGCTTCATAAATAATATCTTCTAACAATTATTTCTATCCTTAAATACAACAAGTACAAGAGCATGGTTCCCATCCTTTGATGGGATGACGAAATAAGTTATGGGATGACCGAAGTTTTAATGTCATTCCAGACCAAAAAATATTGCTACTAAAAACCATCGCCGTAATCCCAGATAAAAACAGGGTGCTGTCTAAATATGAATCTGGGATCCATGCCCTAAAATTAATGTTTAATCTTAATGCCTTTCTTAATCAACATATAACCGATATAATTAATCACAATAGCTAAACAAAATACAAATATTGCACCAAACTCAATATTAGCACTAGAATGTGCTATAAAGCCATAACGAAAGCCATCAATAATATATAAAAACGGGTTAAGATACGCTACATGTTGCCAAAAACCTGAAAAATTATGCGGGTTAAAGAATATACCAGCCAAATAAATTAAAGGCACTATAATAAAAGACTGAAACCCTGATAACTGGTCAAATTTTTCAGATATAATTCCAGCAATTAAACCCAATCCTGCTGCAATTGAAGAACCAAAAATCAAGAAGAATAATAAACTAGTAATAGACTTTGGAACACAACCACCAAACCAGTAAATACCAACAAAAACTGCAAATCCAACTATGATACCTCGTACAATACTTGATACCAAATAAGCACAGTAAATTAAAAACGGAGAAATCGGTGCCATTAGTACAAAAATAATATTACCAGTATATTTGGACTGAATCAAACTACTACTTCCATTACCAAAAGAATTTAGAAGCACCTGCATCATAATAAGCCCTGGTATTAAGTATGTTGCATAACTAACTCCAGCAATGCCTGTTGGAAGTTTGGATAATTGTGATCCAAATATTAATTGATATAATATGGCTGTTGTGACAGGGCCGACTATAGTTTGAATCCATATGGACATAAAACGATAAATTTCTTTTTTGGTTAGTTGAATAAATGGTTGCAAGTTATATTACCTATGTAAATAATTTATAAAAATATCTTCTAAAGAAGGATGGTTGATTTTAATATCATTAATCTTGACATTTGCAATTTTGAGTAAATTAAGAATAGGAAGTAACTCATCACTATTATCTAGTTTTAAAGTAAATAGATTACCTTCACGTAATATAATTTTACCCTCTAATTCATGACTAAACTCACCATTGCTAGTTTCTATTTGTACTGTAGTTGGAAGACTACTTGATTGACTAACAAGCTCTGCTTTAGTACTTTTAGCAATAATATTACCTTTATCAATCATAATAATTTTGTTACATAATTTCTCTACCTCTTCAAGGTAGTGAGTTGTCAAAAGTATGGTATGACCTTTATTATGTAATTCGGTAATAAACTCCCAAAGACTTTTTCTGATTTCAACATCAACTCCTGCAGTTGGCTCATCAAGAATGATTAGCGGTGGTTTATGAACTAATGCTTGAGCAACCATTAAACGACGCTTCATACCGCCTGATAAACTTCTAGTATTGCTATTGATTTTATCTTTAAGATAAACTCTTTCAACCACTTCGTCAATCCAGTCTTTATTATTAGTTACACCATATAATCCTGATTGAAATTTAAGAGTTTGATATACTGTTAAAAATGGATCAAATGCTAACTCTTGAGGCACAATACCAAGATTATACTTCGCCTGAACAACGTCACTAATTACATCATGTCCCATCACTTTAATTGTACCATTAAAGCTATTTATTCCAGCAATTGATGATATCAATGAAGTCTTACCTGCCCCATTCACCCCCAATAGCCCAACAAAATCACCTTTTTCGACATTAAAACTAATATCATTTAGGGCTCTAAATGTTCCATAAGATTTGAATACATTCTTAATTTCTAGTGCATGCATAGATTTTTTATTCTTAAAAAAATGTTATTTTTTAACTTGGTTTGAAACTAGATCGCTACCTGGTAGAAGAACTAAAACCTCACCAGGTTTAACCAGGTTTAATTCATTTCTTGCTCTTGCTTCTATGGAGTCTTTGGAGCCTTTTAGCCCCGCAATCTTAATTTCCATCATTGAATTACGCTCTTTTAAATCAGTATTAATCTGTTTTTGCTTATCAAGTTGATGCTTAACTCTTTCATCATCAACATAGCCACCATGCCCATGCATAAACTGCATCTGAAATAATATTATTATTCCAACCAAACATAAAAATAGGATTTTTTGCATAATTAAACTATTTATAAAATATCGTGCGTTATTATACCATTGTTAGCTAAATTAATTATGCTCTTATAGAGTTTTTGAGGGCTTATCATGATCAAAGCAGTAGCTTAGAAACAATGCTCCAGCTACTCTTGGATTAAGAAAATATCTCTGTTTTTAATATTGCCTTATTTTTTAAGATCGATGTTTTACACTGTTTAAAGTAGTTTTTTTGGCTAAGTAGTTCTATTTGTTTCAAATAAGCAATATACTCTAAATATTGGGATAGATTGTTTTTTATTATATTTTGTATATTACCTTGATTTGAAATAACAATACTAGGGACAACTAGTTTATCCTTAATTAATTTAACAAGCTCACCCAGTTTAGCTTGACTTACATTATTCTCAATAATAAATAATACTTTATTTGGCAATAGTGTTTGTTCATTTATATAATTAACAATTGTTAATATACTATCATCTACACTTTTAAGATAAATAGCTAGACCAATAGTTCGTTTGTAACTTAACTCATAAAGCTTAATATACTTAGAAAACACCCCCATAGCATTATAACTACTAATTGCAATACCTTCATACCCTTGCATAAAACCACGCTTTAGAATATAACATTTAAAAAACATCATAAATGCTCTAAATGGTAATAATGCTAAGTTACATTTTTTGTGATTGAAATGTTGCTTAGCATACAAACTACTATAAAACTGCATTTTATCGATTAGTTTATTAATATTATCATATGGGAAATGATACATATAACCGCCATGAAGTTTAATTTCTTTCAGACTGTTTTTTATAAAATTATCATGTACTTCATTTTCTTCAAATCTAGTTTCGGTTTTGTTATAAAGCCTTAAAATCCAATCATTACCCCAAGAGCTTGAGTTGATTCTATAACCATCATAGTAGTTATTACGTAAAATACGGTAGATATTACCCGCTTGGAACTTAGTAGAAAGTAAGATTTCTGTTAATTGTGGACTAACAATTTCATCACAATCAACAAAAAACACCCAATCATTCTTAGCGTAACTAGCAGCAAGATTTCGAACCTTACCCATCCCACAAAACTCATGTTCAAATATTCGAACATTACTAAACTGTTTGGCTATGAATATTGTATCGTCTGTTGAATAATTATCTAATAATACTATATCTTCAAAACGCAATAAAGCATTTAATGTACGCTCTAGGTACTGTGCACCATTTTTTACATTTATAACTATACTTAACATAGTGTTGGTCTATGACTCAAACTGCTTAAGAAATTTTGCTTCATCGGCAAAACCAGCTTTGACTTTAACCCATACTTGAAGAAATACTTTATTACTTATTAGTTGTTCAATATCAAGACGAGCTTCTGTAGAAATTTGTTTTAGTTTATCCCCGTTTTTACCAATAACTATCCCTTTTTGATTAACTTTATCAACCAAAATAGTAGCACTTATACGAGTTAGCTTAGGCTCTTTTGTAGAGAATTCATCAATAATTACTGCAATACTATAAGGTAATTCTTCACCTAAGTGACGAAATAATTTCTCACGAATAATCTCACTTACCAAAAACTTAGTGTTTTTATCAGTGAGTTGATCATCAGGA
The DNA here is from genome assembly GCA_947441745.1 of Neisseriaceae bacterium. GTDB lineage: Bacteria > Pseudomonadota > Gammaproteobacteria > Burkholderiales > UBA11063 > Aquella. The sequence continues at coordinate 21,491 of CANEUJ010000003.1, forward strand.
TATAAGAAAGGCCCCTCTGGTAACTCAATCTTAGCTAATAGCTCTTCTAACCCAGTGTGATGTTTGGCTGATAAACCAACTACATGCTTAAATGAAAATTTACCACTGATAGTGTATATATATCTTGCTAACTCTTCTTTATCTTTCATTTTATCTTGTTTATTTACTACCAAAATTACATTACCATCTTTGGGTAATAATTCTATCACTGCCTCATCCCCTGGATTAAATAACCCAGCTTCAACAACGTACAAAACAGCATCAACATTACTTAAGCTATTAACTACCGCTAAATTCAGTAGATCATTCATTTTATTAAGATAACGCTTTTGAAACCCTGGAGTATCTACAAATATAAACTGCTTATCTCCACTAGATAAAACACCATTTATTTTATGCTGAGTTGTTTGTGGCTTACGTGACGTAATACTGATTTTTTGACCAATTAGGTGATTCATTAGAGTTGATTTACCAACGTTTGGACGCCCAACTATGGCTACAAATCCGCACTGAGTCTTAATATTTTCTGACACTTATTACTTACCTTTATAAATTTTATTTCTTAGATTCTTTTAATAGCTTCAACATATCACTTGCTGCATTTTGGCTAGCTTCTTTTTTTGTTTTCCCAACTCCACGCACATTTAGATGTAGAGCTTCAATAGCACACTCAACACTAAAAATACTATCATGTTCAGGACCTGTTGCACTAAGTAAACTATATCTTGGCACTTCAATTTGACGCGATTGCAATAGCTCTTGTAACAAAGATTTGCTATCTTTAAGCATAAATGCCAAAGCCTGTCCAAATTTATCTTGGTACAAACGTTCAATAAATAACTTTGCTTCGTTAAATGAAGAGTCAAGGCTAATAGCAGCAATAATAGCCTCAATAGAATCAGCCAAGATGGACGATCTCGTACGTCCTTCTGATTTTTCTTCACCATCACCTAAATATAAATACTTACCAATACCAAGCTCAATAGCAAGTTCTTTTAAAATATCTTGATTGACCAATGCTGAACGCATCTTGGATAATTCACCCTCAGGTAAATTTTGGTACATATGAAACAAATTAAGAGCAATTACATAGTCAAGTATACCATCGCCTACAAACTCAAGGCGCTCATAATTATCACGCCCAAAACTTTTATGCGTTAGGGCTTGTTTTAATAAAGAACTATTTTTAAAACTATAACCTAACTTTTGCTGTAATTGCTCTAGATGCATATACTTAAATTTTAAGACCTATACGTTTTAGATCATGTAAGTTTAACCATACATAAATAGCCTTACCAAGGATTGCATCATCAGTTACAAAACCCCAGTAACGACTATCTAGACTATTATCACGGTTATCCCCCATCATGAAGTACTGACCACTTGGTACTACACAAGTAAATCCCTCATCCCCTCTATACTCACAGTTTTGGCTATTTGAAAATGTTTGCACTTCCGAACCAAATACTGCAGGGACTTTATCCCAAGTAATTACAGAGTGTTTAACACCTGTTAGGTTTTCTACAAATTTTTGGTTATTAATTTCAATATCGCCCTCAGGTGGAATATTCTCAGTATAAGTATAACTTCCAGCCTCAGTATAATCTAGTGGTATGCCATTAATTGTGAGTTTTTTATTGTAGTATTCAATTTTATCGCCACCGACACCAACAACACGTTTAATCAAATCACGGTTACGTACTAGTGGATCTTTAAATACTACAACATCACCACGCTTCACATTATTTATTTTAATTATTACCTTATTCGTAAGTGGTTCACGTACTCCTAAAGTGAATTTATTAACTAAAATAAAATCCCCAACAGTTAAATCAGGACGCATTGAAGAACTAGGAATTTGATAAGCTTCAAATAAGAAGGCTCGTAATACAAAAACCCCTAAAACAACTGGGAAAAATTCACGGGCATAATATATATAATGAGCTCGAGCTTTATCATGAGCTCTTCTTTTTGCCAAATATAGCTTATCAATCAACAATATCAAGCCACTTAAAACAACTAAAAAAAGTAATACGGTAGCAAAATCAGTCCATTCAGAAATAATACCAACCAAACCTAAAACCAAAATAAAATAACCATTTTCCATAGCTTTACTTTTATTTTCACCATTTGCACGATAGATAAAAAACATCCCAAGTAAAATACCTGCAATACCTAGATAAAACCAGCGTGATAACCCATCAGTCATATTTTCCATTTTATTCCCTATATAATTTTTTTAACATAATTGTAACATATTGTACTAATATCATACTTCCGTAACTTCACGAATCACTTTTACTTGTAATTTTCTAGCAAGAAATAGTGACATACCACCAATACATATAAACAGTACCCCCAATACTAATTGATTAGCATTATGAAACAATGACACTAGAATACTTCCAATAGATGCACCCAACATTTGTAGACAATTATAAATAGATGCTGCGGTACCTGCTTTGGTATCAAAAACCCCCATGGCTCCTGCACTACAATTAGGATAAATAATTCCTGAAGCAACGACAGCTATAACTATAGGTGCCAAAATAATGTATATATTAATCAGACCAAATATTCCAGTAATTATATAAATAATACTAGTGCTAATATATAAATAACAACCAATAATTATCATTTTTTCTGAACCACGGCGTGGCATCATAAATCTATTAATAAGCCCACCAGAAATAAGAGCCGCAGTTATAAATAAAGCCGTATAGCCAAAAGAATCTGGCAACATTCCTACTTTTACCTGAAGTAGATAAGATGACATAGTTTGATACGCGACTAATCCACACAACACTGAAGCAGAAATTATATTGTATAACAAAAACTGCCTATTGGTTAAAACATCAATATAATCATGAAGCACTACATGCATGGTTAAAGAACGTTTATTTCTATTGGTTTCAGGGATTTTATACCAACAAAGTGCTATTGTAGTAATCGCTAAAACAAGAAGCAAAATAAAACTCATGCGCCAAAACATGTATTTTTCTATATAACCACCTATTATAGGTGCAAATGCTATTGCTGAAGCATATAAAATCCCCATTGTTGAGGACACCTTAGCCAATTCTTCACGAGTTTCTGAGATATCTTTGGTAATAGAACGAGCTACAACTGATCCACCAGAAAAACCTAAGCCCTGAATCAGACGCCCTATCAATAACGAGTCTATAGAAAAACTAAAACAACACACCAAACCGCCAATAAAACCAACAAGTAAACAGGTAAGAATTATGGGTCTACGCCCAAATTTATCGGATAATGTACCATACACCATAGAGCCTATGGCAAAACCAAAAACATATACAGCAATACTTAGCTGTATCATGTTTATATTAACGTGCAAATAAGTTGCCATAGAAGGCATTGATGGTAAATATAGCTCTGTTGCGAATTGCCCAAGTACCACCAACAACATTAAAACTGAAAAAAAAGTTAAATTCTTACTAAGTAACACTTAAAAACTCCTTAACAGTATTCATTTTACCATATGTATCAATATCTAAAGAAACTAAGTTATAAAAGTCGTGTTATAATTACGCCTAGAGATTAGCTTAGGCAATCGCGAGAGTAAAATTTCGAGGAAAGTCCGGACACCATAAGGACATAGTGCTGGGTAACCCCCAGGAACATGCCTTTAAGGGCATTGTGACGGAAAGTGGCACAGAAAATATACCGCCGTAAAAGGTAAGGGTGAAAAGGTGGGGTAAAAGCCCACCGCAGTGCTGGTAACAGCTCTGGCAGGCAAAACCCCGCTTGGTGCAAGACTAAATAGGTATTCTGAAGTAGGTCCTCTATGCGTGAGGAGTTCATCTCCCCACAGGAATACGGGTAAGTTGCTTGAGCTTAGCAGTAATGCTATGCCTAGATGAATGATTGCGTGATACAGAATCCGGCTTATTGAGCTAATCTCTCTTTATAAGGCTCCTTAATGTCAAATCCAAAAAAATTAGTCGAAAAACTTTTAAGTTCTAAAAAACTATTCAAAGGATCATTCTTTGAAGTAACTCATGATATAGTTAAGCTTCCTGATGGAAAAATCACATCTCGGGAATACATCATACATAATGGTGCAGTTGCTATAATTGCGATTACTAATGATAATAACATAATTATTGAACGTCAATATCGCCATCCCGTGCGACAGATTATGCTAGAAATCCCTGCAGGAAAATTAGAGGCTGATGAAAATCCTCTTGAAGCCGCAAAGAGAGAGCTTTCAGAAGAAACTGGCTATACCGCTTCAGACTGGCTAGAGCTAGGTACGTGCTTACCATGTATTGGGTATTCAAATGAAAAAATAACATATTATTTAGCTATGGAACTAAACTCTGGCTCTACCAATCTAGACGAAGGTGAATTTGTCGAAACACTAACCATGCCTTTTAATAAGTTTTTGGACATGATTTATAACGGCGAAGTCACTGACACCAAGACTATTGCTGGAATAATGTTATATCAAGGCTATTTACAAAAAACTCTAGCAAATAAAACCCAACGCAATTTAGCATGAGTGACTCTTATAGCAATTGATAGATTTTTAACTTAATAAGCACCTGCTGCATAATGTAACTCATAAGAGTGAGAATAAATTTCTAAAATATTACCAAATGGATCTTCACAATAAACCATACGATATGGTTTTTCATTTGGATAATAATATCTAACTGGCATTCTTTGTTTTCCACCAGAGCTAACTATTTTTGCAGCCAAACCTTCTACATCTGGATCTTGAACACAAAAATGAAACAAACCAGTACGAAAAGGGTTAAATTCAGGTGCAGGCAAATCTTTAGTTTGTGGAAACTCAAATAACTCAACTCCAATTTTATCTGCTGTTGACATATGTGCAATTCTAAACTTCCCATAGCCAGCTCCAAATACATCTTGACACATTAGTCCAATTGCAGTATTAGGATCTTCAATAATTTCAGTTGGACGCATAATAATATAAAATCCAAGAACATTTTCATAAAACTGTACCGCTTTATCTAGATCCGGAACAGTAATTCCAATATGCGAAAAAGCACGTGGATAAGTTTGTTGCATAATAATTTAATCCTTAATAATAGTTGTAAATTGACATAATTCATGCCTTACAAACCAAACCTCATTATATAGCGTTAGTGTTTTGATCTGGCAATCCTCTTCTTTAAGAGTCAATATTATAACATTTAACATCGACCATTATAAAGCAAACTGCGACAATTTTTTATAATATCTAGCTAGGTACTTGTTCATAACCTCATTAAAAGTAATTTATATTTAAGTACTTTTTTGGTATATTTATTTAAGCAATCCTGAATATGCTTAATTTCTGCTTCAGATATTGTGTCAAAATTAGTTCTTTTTTGATATTAGCATAAAACCCCTAATTTAGTTAGGGGTTTTATAGTTACGAATTTATCATGCCATCCACTTAATACACTTAAGTGGATGGCATTAGTTACTAATTAGGTAATTGACAGATATCTGTATTAGTAGTAAATATACTCGTACATTTGTTTACATCTGCAAATGTTACACTTGTAGGTTTGACATCAGCGAATGCGTATTGCCCAATAGTTATTAGCTTAGGCATATATATACTCTTAAGTGCGGTGTTATTCTGGAATGCACTAATACCAACACTTGTTACATTAGGCATATCTACACTCGTAAGTGATGTGTTACCATAGAATGCATAATCACCAACACTTGTTACATTAGGCATATCTACACTCGTAAGTGATGTGTTACCATAGAATGCATAATCACCAACACTTGTTACATTAGGCA
>CANEUJ010000004.1 GCA_947441745.1 Neisseriaceae bacterium
ACGAATTGCCAAATCTATATCACGTGGCGAATCTGCAATCTCTCCAAGTAATACACTTGCATAATGAAATACATCACGAAAACATGCCCATAAAAACTGAGCTTCTGGTGAATTTGATGCTTTTAGTTGATCAAATTTAGTTGCCCAATCTTTTGCTTTTAGTATAGCTACTACATCTTTATCAGCTTTTTTATCAGCCAAACGATATGTACCAGTTGATAAATCAATAACTTTAATACCTTCCTTATCTTTAGTAAATACTCCAGCTTTAGTCTTAGAGCCAAGAGCACCTTTTTCGATTAAGGTAGTAATCCATTTTGGTATCTCATAAGCACTTTCAAACCCATCATGACACAACTTTGTCATAGTATCAACCACATGAGCAAAAGTATCAAGACCAACTACATCAGCAGTTCTAAAGGTAGCACTTTTTGCTCTTCCTAAGTCTTTACCTGTTAGTGCATCTACCACTTCAAATGGGATATTGAATTTTAGAGCGTTGATGCAAGTAGATAACATAGAAAACACACCAACACGATTTGCGATAAAATTTGGTGTATCTTTAGCATGAATTACACTCTTACCAATATTAGTTACTAAAAAAGTCTCCAAAGCAGGAAGAACATGAATATCTGTGCCTTTATGTGGTATAAGCTCTACTAAAGGCATATACCGTGGTGGGTTAAAGAAATGTATCCCACAAAAGTGTGAACGAAGTTTCTCAGGTAAGCTAAGAGCTAAAGACTCAATACTAAGCCCTGAAGTATTTGAAGCCAAAATAGTATGTGTATTAACATATGGGGCAATTTTTGCATATAGAGCTTCTTTCCAATCAAGTCTTTCAGCAATAGCTTCAACAATTAAATCGCAATCAGATATTATTTCTAGATTATCGTCATAATTAGCTAAAGTAATGTATTTTAGGGTATGGTTACAAGACAGCGGTTTAGGATTCATTTTTTGCAAACCAGCAACAGCTTTATTAAGAATGTCGTTCGCTTGACCTGTTTTGGACTTTAAATCAAAAAGCACAACAGGAATACCTGCGTTACCAAAATGAGCGGCAATTTGCGCTCCCATTACACCGGCACCAAGAACGGAAACCTTTTTTACATAAATATTATTACGCATAAATACCTCAAAAAATAAAGTCAAAAAGGATTGTATCAAAATAATAAAGAAGAGCTCAAGCTGCACCGCAATATAAATGCAGCTTGAATAAGAAAAAGATTAGGACTTGTTCAGTTTTTTAGTTTTTTCACGATTAGCACGACGAAGGGTAACGTGTTTATTGACATACCATTGTTGTGACATAGATAACACATTATTTACTAACCAATATAATACCAAACCTGCTGGAAAGAAGAAAAACATCACACTAAATGCTACAGGCATTATCTTCATCATTTTAGCCTGTACAGGATCTGATGGTGGTGGGTTTAGGAATGTTTGTAAAAACATTGTTCCCGCCAAAATAATAGGTAGTATATAGTACGGATCAGGAGTACTTAAGTCATGAATCCATAAAAAAGTAGCATTACGAAGTTCTACTGATGATAGTAATGCCCAGTATAATCCGATAAATACTGGAATTTGTAATATCATAGGCAGACAACCACCAATTGGATTTACTTTTTCACTTTTATATAGCTGCATCATTGAAGCTTGCAGTTTGGCTTTATCATCACCATTTTGCTTTTTAAGTTGTTCAATTTTGGGAGCTAGTGATTTCATTTTAGCCATAGAAATATAACTTGCACGAGTAAGTGGATAAAGTACCAATTTAACCGTTAGAGTTAGAAGGATAATAGCATAACCCCAATTATGGACAAATTCAAATAATTTAACTAGGAGCCAAAATAATGGTGTTGCAAAAATATACACCCAGCCATAATCTTTGGTAAGTTCTAAATGAGGAGCAGCATTAGTTAATACATTATAAGCCTCTGGGCCAACAAATAAAGGCACAGCTAGACTAAATGTTGAGTTTGAGGCTATAGTTGGTAAATCCGTCAATAAACCAGCAGATACTAAGTTGTTACCCATAGGCTTGAAGCTTAGGCGACAATTAATACCATTAGTACAAACCGCTTGATGATTATTAGCATCTAATAGCCATAGAGTTGCAAAATAATGTTGAATAAACCCTACCCAACCGTTCTTGGTGTTTTCAGGATAGCTAACATCACCTTTGTTTATATTACTAAACTTAAGTGTTTGAAATTTACTATCAGAAGTATAATAAGCTGGCCCTGTAAAGGTACGTACAAATTTAGTCTCACCTTCAGGTGCAGCTTCATCTCTTAAAATACTCCAGTAAGCAGAAACGCCAGATAATGGATTACCACTAGAATTTATAATTTGATAACCAATATCAACTATATAACTATCGCGATTGAATGTATATGTCTTAATTACATCAACACCATTATCACTTGATTTGAGACTAACAGTCAGACTATTTTGATTAGGGGTAAGTACATAGTTAGACTGATCACTACTAAAAACAGTATGATGATTGGGTAATTTTAGACCTGTATTACTTACTAGTCCTGTTTGGGCGATAAAAGTTCTATCGTTAGTTTGCATAAGTAATTTATAAGGCTCTTTTACATTATCTTGACTACCATGAGTTAGTAAGTCTACATTACGTAAATCACCACCAACCGTACTAATCTGAGCTTGAATTACATTTGTAGTAACAGTTATTAGCTGATCTTCTGCTACTTTATTAACCCCTTCAGATGTGATTTGATTGGGTGAAGATACATTTGCTACTGTTGTAGCTACTGCTGTTTGTGGAGTATTTGGTGTTTCTGGGCTAATGTACTTTTCCCACAAAAACAAAAGTCCAAGAGATAAGATAATAAAAATAACGAGTCTACGCGAGTCCATACACTTCCTGTTGATCTAAAAAATTATATTATGGTACCGGATCATAACCACTGCCCCCAAAAGGGTGACAACGTAAGATACGCCTTAAGGATAAATAAAACCCCCTCATTATACCATACTTATTAATCGCTACTATAGCATAGGCTGAACAAGTTGGATCATAGCGACAGTTTGCTCGAAGATAGGGACTGATAAGTATTTGATATAAACGGATGATAACGATTAGAAGTTTTTTTAACATAGCTATACAGCTTCAGAAGGAGTAATATGTTCTTTAGTATCAAGCTTTAAGAGTTTTTCGGTTAATTTAATAAACTCTTCATGTATCTTCACAAAATCATCTTGGGTAAAAAACTTATTAATTCTAAATATAACATCAAAGCCATTCCATTTTGGCTGCTCTAGACGAAATAGCTCACGGATGACACGTTTCATATAATTACGCTTGTTAGCTCGTTTATGATTTTTTTTACTAACAATAAGCCCTAGGCGTGAGTAGCCTAGATCATTAACTTTATAATGAATTTTAAGCCATTGACCATTTCTTGTCTTACGTAAAATAAAAACGGATGAAAAGTCATCCGCTTTATTTAGTCTAAGCTCTTTTGTATAAGCATACACATTTAACAATCTTAAACAGCTAGCTTGCTTCTGCCTTTAGCACGACGTGCATTAATAATATTGCGACCAGCTTTTGTGCTCATTCTAACACGAAACCCATGAGTGCGACTACGCTTAGTAAGTGATGGTTGAAAAGTACGTTTCATTTAATAATTCCTTGTAAAATCTTATCATAGGTCAGTATTATATCATATCTATCCTATATAAGTAAAGCTAATACCCAAATATATTAGTATAAAGTGATATAATAACCTCTTAAATATTATGGGAATTAGTTAATATGCGTAGCAAGGTTAAAAAACTATACAATCTATACACTGCAGAAGAGCTGAAAGAACAGCTCTATAAGGAGGACTTCTTAAGAACAACTGTATCTTTTTATCATTATTTTCCTATTTCAGAACCTGTGGAACTTAGAAACTCTATGTATGAAAGGTTATTTGAACTAAAAGTATTTGGACGCATCTATCTAGCACATGAAGGGATAAATGCCCAAATAAGCATCCCTAGTCATAATTTTGACGAGTTTCGTGATTATATATATAGCTTTACTGCTCTTAATGGTATTAGACTTAATATTGCGGTTGATGATGATAGTAAATCATTTTGGGTGCTAAAAATTAAGGTAAGAGAGAAAATTGTTGCTGATGGTATAACTGACCCAAGTTTTAGTATCGAAAACCGTGGGCGTTATGTAAATGCTAAAGAATTTAACGAACTAAGCAAAGACCCGGATGTAGTTGTTATTGATATGCGTAATCATTATGAATATGAAGTTGGGCATTTTAGTAATGCAATAGAAATCCCGAGCGATACTTTTCGTGAACAGCTACCAATGGCTGCTTCACTGATGGAAGATAAAAAAGACAAAAATATAATTATGTACTGTACTGGTGGAATAAGATGCGAAAAAGCTAGTGCGTATATGCTCCATCAAGGATTCAAGAATGTATTCCATTTAGAAGGTGGAATAATAAACTATGCTAATCAAGTAAAGGAACAAGGGCTCGAAAATAAGTTTTTGGGTAAAAACTTTGTTTTTGATAATAGGCTTGGTGAAATGATTGGGGATGAAATAATATCCAACTGTCATCAATGTGGCAAACCATGCGACACTCATGTTAATTGTGCTAATTCTGGCTGCCATTTATTGTTTATTCAATGTAGTGAATGTACCACGAAATACGAACAATGCTGTAGTAACGAATGTCAACAAGTAATTCATTTGAGTAGCGAAGAACAAAAAGAACTACGTAAAGGAATCGTAAAAGGTGCGAACGTATTTAATAAATCCAAATCACACCTAAAACCAAAAAATTAGGGCATGGATTCCAAACTCTTATTGAAACAGCATCTTATATGTGTTTGGAATGACTTTAGAACATTAGGGGTATGCAATTTTTCTTAAATAAACTTGACAACATAGTTGATGACGAGCAGAATTTCGAAACAGCATAATAACTACCACGTCATTCAAATCTCTTTCACCGTCATCAAAGCGGAGGCTTGGATCCATGACCTTGCTCTATGATGATATACATCTATTTCAGAATTTTTATAATTAACTTGGTAAATTCATGAAAAATACCCAACGTGGCAATTGAAACTAAATATATTCCAATAAACCATAAGATCTTTTTATGTTTAGTAGTGAATTTTTTCATCGACTTTTCCACCAAAAACACTATAAGCATAAGCAGTATAAAATAGTAATAATGGTAATAGCACGGCTGCTCCATATAGCATCAAAATAAATGCACCATCATCAACTTTAGCATCCAAATAGGTTATTTGGTATGGAACCACATATGGCAAATCACTAATTATAAACCCAATATAAGAAATAACATATATTCCAACCAAGGACATAAATGGGATGTTTTCTATTTTGTTTTTTATTGCAATAGCATGAGCTATCATTAGTAATACAACAACGATAGCAAACATTAGTATAAATTGTGGGCTGTTTAGATGAAGCCTAGGACTATTAAATATTCCTATTGATGATGAAACCCCAACGAATAATACGGATGCAAGTAATACCCACTGTAGTAATGACGATACTCTAAAAAACTGATCTTGCAACTCCCCAGTAGTTTTTTTTATTAACCGAGCAGAACCAAGCATACTATAACCAACTATCAAAGCAAATATACAAAATACATTAAACCAATTAATTATCGATGGTACTACTATATCATGAGTTTGACTATCAACAACAAAACCTTGTACATAGCTTCCAACAATTAACCCTTGAGCCACTACCGCCATTAAAGATCCAGAAAAAAAACACTTTTCCCAAATATGCACAGTTTTATTAGCTTTATGGATAAATTCAAATGATACTCCACGAAATAAAAGACCGACAATTAATAATATAAATGGTAGATACAAAGCAGTCATCAAAACCCCAAAAGCATCGGGAAAACCCGCATAGATTGCGGCTCCAGCAAATACTAGCCAAGTTTCGTTACCATCCCATACAGGTAGTACAGTTGATATCATAGTATCACGGTCTTTTGAGTTTCTAACCCATGGAAATAACAAGCCAACCCCAAGAGTGAATCCATCTAAGATAATATACATTATCATCACAAAAGCAATAATTAAAAGCCATATAAAAGCGTATGATATCATTTTGTATCCTTCACATCATGACCAAGAAATCCAAAAGTCTGCAACACTTCTGTATCTTCAGGTCCTTTTTTAATAGTTTTGTCTAAAAAATAAAAGTAAAAATAACCAAAGATAATTCCATAAATAACAATCATTAAACCAAAAGATACAATAACGCTATGCGTAGATACATGTGATACTGCATCAGACGTTCTAATCAGATTATATACTGCCCATGGTTGACGCCCAACTTCAGCCGTAAACCAACCAGTTACTATGGCAATAAAACCGATAGGAGCCATAAACTGACTAATATATAACATTTTTTTTGAGTCATAGAGTTTATTTCTTAGTAACATAAATACTGCACTTAAAGCATATAAAAGCATAATTAATCCAATACCCACCATAATCCTAAAGCAATAAAATACTATCCATGCTTCTGGTTGATCTTCTGGAGCTACGGATTTAAGCCCTACTATTTCACCATCTAAACTATGGGTATTGATTAATGAAGCACCATATGGAATGCCAATTTCAAAAAGATTTTTTTGTTCAGCATTTGAGGGCAGAGCAAACAATAACAATGGTGCTCCTTTTGTCGTATCCCAAACTCCTTCAATTGCTGCGGTTTTAATGGGTTGATGTTCATGAACATTAACACCTGCTATATCACCAACAAAAATTTGTAGTGGTATGATTAGCATAACTACTATAATGGCTGAACTTAAACATTTTTTTGAAAAATCAATATAGCGATTACGTAGTAAGTAATAAGCACTAATACTAATAATAACAAATGATGTAGCCAAATAAGCAGAAAATATCATATGAATAAAGCGTGGTAACGCATAAGGACTAAATATAATACTTAACCAATCGGTAGCTATAAATTTACCATTTTTTACTTCATAAGCTATAGGATGTTGCATCCAAGAGTTTGCTGATAAAATCCAGTATGCAGATAATGACACTCCAAGTGCAACCATAATAGTAGCTAAATAATGCAACTTCTCCCCCACCTTATTCCAACCAAAGATTAGGATTCCTACAAAACCAGCTTCAATAAAAAATGCACTTAATACTTCAAATATAAACAATGGCCCCAAAACTGAACCTACTTGTTTAGAAAACCCTGCCCAATTGGTACCTAGTTGAAATTCCATCACAATACCCGCGACAACCCCCATACCAAATGTTAGGGCAAATATCTTAGTCCAAAACCTAATTATCTGATAATACAATGGATTTTTAGTTTTAAGCCATAAGCCTTCCATTACTACTAAAAACGTAACTATGCCAATTGAGAATGATGGAAATATAATATGAAAACTCATAGTAAAAGCAAACTGAAGCCTTGATAACATTTCTACATTAAACATACAAATTAACCTATAATATTTTTGTGGAGCATAATTCTATCACAAAATAACAATTACAATACCCCCAAAAATTATGTACAATGTATAAGTATGAATAAAGTAATAATTAAAATCTATATATCCTCTGACCGTGTTACAATATTCACTGACAGTTCTTTTAAACAGGAATATTTTATGAATTCATACATTATATTTGGTGCGAATAGTGATATTGCTGCTAATTTAATAAAACAGCTATCTATAGCTAACAAAGTATATGCAATTGCTAGGTCATTTTTCACGCATACTTATAGTAACACAAATATAGAACAGATTGAAACCGCATTTAATGATTTTAATGTAGTTGATAGTTTAATTACAGAATTGTCAATAAAAGATAAAAATATTGTGGGAGTTGCTAATTTCTCAGGATCAATATTTATCAAACCATCTCATCTAACTAATGAATTGGACTATGAGAGTGTTATGGAAAGTAACTTTAAAACATCATTTGCTATTAATAGAGCCGTTGGAAAATCATTATCTAATTGTTCAGTTTTATATATATCAACTACTGCAACAATGGTTGGGATAGCTAACCATGATCTAATCGCTGCAAGTAAAGCAGCTATTAATGGTATGGTAATTTCATCAGCAGCAAGTTATGCTCATAAAAATCTACGCTTTAATGCAATTGCACCAGCTTTAGTAGATACCAAACTAGCAAAACAATTTCTTGCAAATGAAGCTAGTCGAAAATTTAGTGAAAGTTTGAATCCACTCTCCAAAATTGGCAGACCTGAAGATGTAGCAAACTTGGCATACTTTCTATTAAACCCAGATAATAATTGGATTACAGGACAAATTATTGCAGTTGACGGAGGAATGTCCACTATAAGGCAAAAACCAAAAGGCTAAATGGTTATATAATCTTTAGCATACACTCAACAATATTCATACCACTTGTATATTGTTGCTTCAACAGATATACCAGCTCCAATAATTGCAATATTCATGAATAAACTCCAGATATTAAAAGAGCTAGAATGACAATCATTGTTGCGATACAACGAGTATAAAAGTACTTTCTAGTAATAAGTCTATCTTGAAAAAGTTTTTTATCAATATAAAGTAAAACTATAAAACTTATAGCAATAGCAATTAATAAACACTTAAAAGGAAGTATTAAATATAATAACCAAAGTAATACAGAAATAATATTACTTGTAACAGGTAGATAGATTGACCACTTATCAGAGCGTTCTAGATGTTGCCCCCAATGAACCCCTGTCATGAAAGATGCGATAACCAAACCATATACTCCTATTATTTTTTGTACAAGTCCAAGAATTGGTATCATCTGTATTTTAAATATAAAAAGAACTGCACAGATTAAAAAAGGAATCATTCCAGCATAGGTAAGATAAAAATACAATGGATTTTTTTTATTCATAAGCTAAACTTTCAAAACAAAAATTATAATAGAACTAGTGATTGTAAAGGCTAATATTATCTCATCATAGCAGTTGCTAATCCAGTATTTCTAATAGTTGGATTAGCAACTGCCATAATATCTAGAGTTGAAAATATAGTTAGAAACTTTTTAGCTCTAGATACTGCGGTATATAGTAACTCCCGACTACATTTTGTATAAGGAATTACTACATACGCATGATTAAATTCAGAGCCTTGAGATTTATGTATTGAAATAGCGTATGCCAGATCAAATTTGGGTAGTATTTCTGGAATAAAACCCCTACCATCCTCAAAGACTATCTGAATAACTCCATCTTTTATAACACATATACCGATATCACCGTTATTTAGCCCCAAAGAATAATCATTCTTAAGGATAATTATTGGACGTCCACTATACCATATATCAATAGTAGCTAATTTTTGCTTAATATGTTTTTCAATTTGCAAATTAAGATTATAACTACCTAATAGCCCAACATTTGTCAGACAAAGTATACACTGGCGACTAAATTTATCAAATATATTAGTAGTATTAGATTGTGCAGAAGTTAAATAATCATTGAAAGACTCCAAATTCAAATAACTATCTAAAACAGTGTTTAGTTTGGGTTTATAGAGTTTTATATTACCTGAATTATCTAGCATTAACTTTATCATATCTAAATTATTATCCAAAATGGCTTTGGTAAGGACTCCAATATCATTACTACTTCTTTTGCTTTGAACTAGTTCACCTATATTACCATCATTAGTAAATAAGTCAGGATGTTTACTTGGTGTGATAAGTGAAGCAAATACATATCCCTCCTCTACTGAGGATAATTGATTTTTGTCCCCCAGAAATATTATATGACGTATAGTATGACTATCAACTGCTTCTAATAATTTACTATAAAGTGGCAAACTAACCATTGAAGATTCGTCAATAATTAATATATCAAGATCTAGCTTATTATCCTGATTGTGTCTAAAATAAATACTATCATTTTTTGCACCTAATAATTTATGAATAGTTACAAAGCTTTCAGTTTCTAATAACTTATTAATAGCTACCATATCCAGATATTTACTTAAAGCTCCAATATTACTTTGTATTGACTCTTTCACTCGTTTACTAGCTTTACCTGTCGGGGCTGCAAGTTTAATTTTAATATCAAAGCCATAAATTTGATAAAAAAGCCACAATAATAATGTAACAGTAGTTGTTTTACCAGTACCAGGCCCACCAGTAATAAAGCTTAATTTATTATGAACACTTGTTTTAATAGCCTCTAGCTGTTCTATATTAGGTAATTTATTGTTATAAGAAATCTCAGCTAATAGTTTAATAGAATTTTTATAATTATTGTTTAAATTGATATAAGATTTTGTTAATAATTGAACTTGATTTTTTATGCTTATCTCATAGTTTAAATATTTACTGATATATACCAGATAATCATTATCAATATTTACAATTGAGAGAGGTTTTGGAGCTGTATTGTTTATATAAAAATCACTAACTATACCGCTTTTTTTAAATAATTTGGTTATCTCATTTGGTGATAGGCTAATACTACTGCCTAAATCTGACAATTTACTACAACTATGACCATTACTAATGTCAGTAAATAAATACTCGATAATTTGTGTTAAATTTATTTTATCAATAATGCTTAAATCTGACGCAGCTAGACTTACTAGTTGTTTTGATAAGTTAAAAAAAGTAGTGTTCATTAGAACTCCTAAGGGTATATTAAATAATTATCTTTAAATTTTATTTATATGATAGCCTAAACTCTATAGCAAATATCAGAAAGTTTAAGTCTTAAATTTTTGATTGTAGTGTATAGATATATATTATACAATTAAAATCTCATCAATAATGTGACAATTTATGTTGCATTAGATTTTTGTAGAAATTTTAAACAAGGTTAATTTTATGAAAAGTAAAAATAACTACTCTAGATCTGAATTGGATAAAACAATTTATCCAATTCACTCACTAGATTTTGACAGTTTTTATCAATAAATATCCCTTGTGGTTCACTAGTAGTATAAATACCTCTAACATAATAATATGCGGCACCGCCTAGTAAGTGACTAGCATCTTCAATATTAAGCCTTTGTTCTAGATGGCGTTTGACTGCTACTAAATAAAGTAGATACTGTAAATAATAATGATGTTCTGCCATTGAAATAATAAGTGGGTTATCAACATCATTTATATCTGAAGTAGATGTGTACTCCAATAAGGTATTAGTTTTATAATCAAGTACAAAGTATTGTCCATTATGTTCAAACAATAAATCAATAAAACCAACCAAAAAGCCCTGCTCTATTGTACCTAAACTTCGAGAAGCTATCGTAAATGGATGCTGTTCCCCAAAGTAACTACTCATTAATAAATAAATATCTTTACAAATTAAAACAGGATTTTTGATTGCGAGGTTAAATTCAAGTTCATGCATGCTATTAGTAAAATCACCTATCCCATAATTATCCAAAATAGGATAACTAAATGCCTCATCAAGCATTATATTTAATTCATTACGGTATATTTCATTATCAATATTATATTCTATAAGTATTGATTTAAGTTTCTCCTCACCCACAGGATAGTTTTCACATAAATGATGAAATAACACCCCAAAAGTAGCTCCACTACACTCTTTATCTGATAATATAGAATAGCGGTATTTCAATTCTGCAATAGAATTATTAGTATCGTCATTATCACTATATTTGCTAGGTTCATTTGTCTTAGTTAACAAAGTATAGCTTTGACGATAAAATGTTGGCGTTGGATTAATATTAACATCAATTAAATTAGTTTTTTTATCCATTGCTTCATTATCAATAAATTGCAACAATTTAAGATCATTATCGCTAATTGAGTCACGATTATAAGCAATAACGCCATTTAAGGATTTTTTAAACCCATCTTGTGGATTATTTGAGAAAAACTTGGGATAGTTAAATAAATGGTGAGATAAATCATCAGGTTTATCTTTTACATAGCCAAATAACTCAGTAATCTTATCTGGTTTTTCATTGGCATAATATTTACCACTTTTAATTGTGGGCTGTTTTAGATAAATATAGAGGCGGGTCTTGGCTCTTGTAAGTGCCACATAAATTAACCGCTGTGACTCCTTATTATTCTTATCAACGATATACCGTCCAAGAGTTTCATCCATTACCATTGATGAGTTAAATACTCCATCATAAGAATAACTACTAAACAAGGGAAGTTGTTTAGTATCAAAACTTTGATTACTTTTAAAAAAAGGACAAAATACAATATCAAACTCAAGTCCTTTTGACTTATGTTGGGTAGTAACAAGAATTTGTTCATTATCGTTATCTAGTCGCACCAGTTCTTCATTTTGACCATCTATATCTGTAGCACTACTAGCATTAATAATCTTTTGATGAAACCAAAATAATAATTCAGTTTGATTAGTCGCACTACTTCTATTTAGTAATTCTGCCAATTGCCAAATATTTGATAATTCACGATTGTTTAGGCTATAACTACTATTTTGAAATAAACGATTAAATAAAGCATAAACTAAAGATATTACCCCTTTGCTATTCCATGTTTGCTGATAAGAATAAAAATCTTGCAATAAAATTTGTAATTCTTTATTCTCATTGAAGTTTACTAAATTACTTAAGTTAAAATTAAATAACTTGCTAGTAATTGCTTTAATAAAATTTTTACGATTACTTAAATCAAATATTGAATTTAAAAACAAAAAGAAATCATTAGCCGTATTTGTAGCAAATATATTACCTAGTTTTAATTCTGAAGCGGTAATACCATAACCACGTAAATATTCCACTATCTCTGTACACTCTTGATTTCGATTAACCAAAATAGCTATTTTACCACCGAGAGTTTTATCTGTATTTAAGAGTGATAATATCTCAAAAGTCATAGCACGAAGTAGTGCATTAGTTCTGAATGGCTTAGTTGCTCCATTTATTGCTACTATTTGTACATTCTCATCATAAAACTTGGCTTTTACTCCTCTATTACTTGCATTTGATGTAATTTCTGCTACATCTGGTAGTGTATTGTCAACATTTGCTTTAGCAATACTCGGTGAATATGTAATACCATCGCCTAGGACTCCCTCACCCAAAAATAACTCATTGATAAAATTAAGGATATTGTAGTTAGAGCGAAAATTGCTATCAAGACTAAGTTTATTATTAATTTGGTGATAAGCTTTAATATAGGTATCTATATCGGCTCCTCTGAAACTATAAATAGCTTGTTTAGGATCACCTACTACTACTACATTTCCTCGTCCCACATTATCAAGATGATAGATTGAACTAAAAATCTCCCATTGTAGCTTATCTGTATCCTGAAACTCATCAATAAAAGCTATGGGATATAAATTAAAGATTTTATCACTTAATGTTTTAGAATTAGATAATCTATCGGAGATGCGTTCAATTAACTCATCAAAAGTTAATTTATTGTTTTGTATGTAATTATTATCAATATAGTGAATAACAGAGGCAAGAAATTCAGCTTTTACTAATGGTAATATCTCACTATCAAGTAGTGGATCAGCCAATTTTGATAAATTAGGGGTAATATCTATAGTATATTTATTTACATAAGTCGCATTTTTTATAGTTAAAATATCACGAGGAATTTTGGAAGCAATTCGCCCAACTAAAGTTTGGGTGATATCATGACTAGTAAAAATCTTCTCTAAATTTGTAAGGACTATCTTAATATTACTGGTAAATTTATTGATAATCTCAATACGAATGAAATTAAGTACCAAAGATTCTACTATTTGTGTTTTATCGTTTACTATTTCAAATTCAGGATTGATCAAGCACTCAAAAGGATAGTCATTAAGAATCTTTTTACAAAAACCATGGATAGTATAAATACTTGCCCAATCAAAATTTTGTAAAGCTCGGTTTAGGATAGTTAAATCACGTTTATATAAATTTTTACGCGTATTTAGATAAGTAGAAAATATATCCAATTCTGGAGCTACTTCATTATGAATGCAAATAATCTGATCTATTGTTGCCTTAATTTGAGACGAAATTCTATCTTTTAATTCATTTGTTGCATCATTAGTAAAAGTAACTACCAAAATGTTTTCAATACCAATTATGGTATTGTCAAGCTTACTAGACTCTAACAAAGCCTTGATAAAAAGTCTTTCAATAGTCCAAGTCTTACCAGTGCCAGCTGAAGCCTCAATAACATATGCATTATTGTGTTGCTTAAAATCAATCTGCTTTAATGGATGATTTGACATAGCTAAACGCTTTCTACTTTGGATAACAATTCACCTATATTTACAATATCATTTATTGAACCAACATCTTTCATAACATCAAAATAATTATTAGCAATCGATTCGAAAATAATATCTTGCCGTATATTTTCAAGAGCAAAGTTGTTAAAAGAACTAGAATATTTGTTATAAGCCTTACTTATTGATAAGGTATTAGCATATTCTTCAATTGCTGCCCTATGGATTAAAACTGGATTATTTAAACTTCTTAAATAATATATTAAAACTTGGTTTATCATATTATCTTGATTAATATTTATCATCAAATCACTAGTTTCTAAAGAACTAGTTTCTAAAGAGGTCTTTATTTGTCGCAATACCAGTATCTTACCCAATCGAGGGGCTATTAATGAAGCATACACCATAGCTGTTAGTTTTAATTTATAAGGCACGTCACTAAATTTATTAGCTAATTTCTTATCATTAATATCACCAAAATCTGGAGTAAGAATTATACGATCATTTTCTATGTAGACAGTTCCACTAATTAATAAATTATATTTTTCATCGTATCTAGTAACAGTATGAGTAAACTCTATTTCAATAGCTTCACTTCCTCTATACTTTTTATAAAAATCATAAAGCGTTTTATAGTGATTATATTGAGCTTCACCAAAATGTTGATAACCAATAATTCCTTTTATATTCAAGTATTCATAAACCTCATCAAAGCTAGAATCGTAGTCTTCAAATATCCGATATATATTTTTGGCAACTCGTCTATTAAATAAGACTAAATTTTCAGTATCTTCTAGCTCTATTTCTTCATTATAGGTGCTTATTCCAAGGGTTTTATATAAGTTAGAGTTAGTATATAAGAACGTATTTACGATACTATCTATTTTAACCTTCACATCCATTTGTTGGTGTTTGGTTAGCTTAGTAAAATCCCAGCGTTTATCTTCAAAATTATTATTTATTTGGGAGCTAACTTTATGCCATAACTGTGAATAATTAATTTGGCTATTATTATAAAAAGGATGTAATGAATGAGTTGTTACAATATTAGCAATACCAATAAAGCTTTGCTCTATAGTACTAATTAACAACCCAAGCACTGGAGATGGCTGAATTTCGCTATTATCAGTTTCGGATCTGCCAATATAACTAAGATATAGATTATTTTTCGCAGCCAAAATAGTATCTAAAAAGATTTGTTTATCTTCAATATTATAATTACGATCTGCCAAATGCCAAGTTTTAGCTAAAACACTTAGTTGATTAGGAGTGTTACTTGATGGAAACTCTCCAAAGTTTAGCCCCAATATATATATATATTTGTATGGAATATTTCGTAAATACCCAAGAGATGCACAAGTAATTCTCCCGTCAAGGTTTATTTTATTACTACTTGCACGACAATAATCATCTATTATTTGATTAATAATTTGTAAATCAATTGGTGTTTTAAGCTTAATTTCTAATAATGTACCCAAGAAGTTTTGTGTCGTAAGATTCATTTCAAGAACTAAGTTAACTATATTAGTTAATGTATCGTGTGCTTCTTTTATATTTAACTCTCTTAATGTATTTTCATCAATATAAAACACTTGACGTAGTTCTGATAGAAGATTAACTAGATTAATAATTTTTTCGCATAATTCTAGTTGATTACTATCTATGTTATCATAAGGAATATATTTATCATTATTAAAATTATAAATAGGTGCTTTTGATTCAAACATGGAGTTATTCAAACACGCACCAAGGGTTATATTATTAATAAACTGTAAGAAACTATGAGTTTGATAGTTTTGATAACCATATTTGTTGTAATCATCACAATTATAACCAAAATGAGTTGTATTTTCAAGTAGTGAGCTTTTTATCCAATTAATATCATCATCTGAGATTTCAATTTGATTTAGAATATCTATAAAGTAACTCACATTTAGAATGTATGGAGTATTTATAATTAACTTTATAGTTTCAAGTATTTTATAATCACTATGACGACGATTGCCAGTGATATTATAGGGTATTTTTTGATTATGAGAAAGTACTTCATTATCAAAAACAGCACTAATATATGGTGCATACAAATCAATATCTGGTGCTACAACCAAAATATCATTTAATTTATTATCATTAGTTAAAATATCAACAATTTCATTAAACATCACCTGGACTTCACGCATTCTATTATGACAGCTATTTATTTTAATATTATGATTACTAACCGCTATTGGATCTTCATAATAGCTTTGGTGAATTCTTTTATCCAGCATTATTCTATATTTTAGCGATCTAATGTCATTTTGAATTACATCTAACATCGTATCCATTTTTGGAGTAAAAATATTTGGTTTAAAATCATATACCGTAATATCATTACCCTGAAGTAATTCAATGAATTCGCGTGATTGGGAGCCTAAATTGGCTAACAGTGGATTACCAGAAGTTAAATACAGATCATCAAGATTGAGGTCTGGTTCATTTAGGAGTTTTTTCTCTAATTTATTACGTGTAGTATCACTTAATAAATCACCATAATACTCATAGGAACATGGTTGATAATACCAATATATATCAACATTTTTTGCCAAATGCTTCATGATACTTAGTTGAGATGGATATATACTCGTTAGACCAAAGATAAATAAGCTCTTGGGTAGTTTGAGTTTTGACATATCAGTAGTAGTAAAATAAGTATAAATATCAAGAAAGGTTTTTTTTGAGTCTATATGTTGAAATAGATGAGTTAAAATTTCTTTTTGCCACCCTGGGAGTTTTGATTTCTCGAGGTTTAATAATTCAAATGTTCGTAAATATAAATATTCGTGAAAAATTTGCTGTAACTGACTAGCTAATTGATAAACTCTATAGATATCGAGTTTATCATTTTGATAAATATATTGGTTTAGCTCTTTACTGTCTTGGCTTGACAGTTTATTATTACATAAATAACCATAAATTATATATTTTGCTTCTTTAAAATCAAATAATATAGCATCAGGATTATTAGCTTTATAGACATTTTCAATGACAGGGCCTGGTAATACTACAAAATCAAGATTGGCACAGATACCAAGGTTTCTTGCAACATTATCCTTCATAAAAGCACTCATGGCATGATTTGGTACGATTACTTGTACCTTATCGAAGATGGACAAACCTTCAAGTGCATTATAATGGCTTAGAAATAATTCAAATAATCCTGGCTCATTATCGGACGTGCCAATACTGGTACTTTGGAAAAACATTATCTCAGTATTTGTATCACTCACTTCCGTCATCCCAGTACTTCTCTCCGTCATCCCAGCGCAGGCTGGGATCCATGCCCTTGCCCTATATGCTCTTTTTGGGCATGGATTCCAAATGCTATCGAAATAGCATCATGTTTATGTTTGGAATGACGGAGAAATCATCATCCCAGCACTTCTCTCCGTCATCCCAGCGCAGGCTGGGATCCATGCCCTACCCTACTTAACCTAATTAAGCTAAATTTGCTCTCATTGCATCAATAACCATTTTATAGTCAGAAGAACCAAATATAGCGCTACCAGCAACAAAGGCATCAGCTCCAGCTTCAGCAATCTGTCTTATATTATCAACCTTAACCCCGCCATCGACTTCAAGAATAATATCCCGCCCAGAAGCAGTAATCAACTCACGAGTTTTACGAATTTTATCCAAAGTTGACGAAATAAATGATTGCCCACCAAATCCAGGATTCACTGACATTAATAATACTAACTCAATATCATTAATAGTATGTTCTAGATAGCTAAGACTAGTTGCAGGATTAAAAGCTAATCCAGCTTTTAAACCATAGCTTTTAATTAAACTAATACTTCGATTAAGATGAAGTGTTGCTTCAGGATGAAATACAATAATATCAGCTCCTGCTTTGGCAAACTCATGAATTAACTCATCCACTGGTGACACCATCAAATGTACATCCATCAAAGCATCTTTGGCGTATGGCTTAATTGCCTTACATATCATTGGCCCAAATGTCAAATTTGGTACATAATGATTATCCATAACATCAAAATGAATCCAATTAGCACCTGCTTTGATAACATTTGTAACTTCATCACCAAGCTTAGCGAAGTCAGCAGATAAAATACTTGGCGAAATAATATAACTCATAATTGTATCTTTCTAATGTTATGAAACTATAAATTTTGAGGCTATTCATTAATATTAGTTAAAGGTTCTTTTAACGTGCCTACTTCTTTTGCCATATCAATTAAACTCTGCCAATTTTCTCGATACTGTTGCAGTTGCGATAAAGACTTAGAATTACCGAACGATAAAATATCATCAATTGGAATAATATAACAATCACCATTATAAGTATCTATACCAATAATTAAATCACAATCTTTATTTGTATATTTATAAACCCTACTTGGAGATTCACGATTTATTTGTTTCCCACTACGTCCCCCACCAGTAAAGTCTATACTTTTACCACCTGTGCCTTTAATTTGTATTCTAAGTAGCTTTTTAGCACCACCAATATCTACAATAGCATCATATTTAGCATTAGTTACATCAACTCTAGAACATGGGAATCCAGCTTTGATAACTCGACCTATTGCTATCATTTCATCAGCATTACCATTCATTGAGCGAAATACACCATTTTCTATATTGGTAAGATTAATTTCCCATTTTTTATCATACATTACTGCTTCAATGCTAATAAAATATTTTTTGCTATTTTTGCTATTACAGGAATAGATACACTGTTACCTAATTGTTTATATAACACTGAATTAGCATATTGAGGAAATTCAAAACTATCAGGAAATCCTTGCAATCTTGCACATTCACGAGGGGTTAATTTTCTTATGCCTCTATCATCTAATATTAAAGGTACATTATGACCACCAGTACCCATATTAGCAGTTAAAGTGGGACATAAATTATTTTTATTTTCTCTTACATAATGCCTACGCCATTGATAACAAGTTTCTTTATTATTCATAGCTTCTTTTAATAAAGGATATATCTTACTATTTTCATAATAAAATAAATCAGCTACCTCATTTTCTAAAATTGAACGAATAGATTTTCTTTTAACTTCTTTTTGTGGAAATTGAAAACGCATAAAATCAGCCTGCTGTTTAAAAGCAACTATATAAACACGCTCTCTATTTTGTGGCAAATCAGAGTATTCACAAGTATTTAATACATTATAAGTAACTAAATAATCCAATTGTTCTAAAGTTTGTATTATGTACTGTAAAGTTTTGCCCTCATTATGAGATTTTAGATTTTTTACATTTTCTAAAAACACTACCCGAGGATTTATCTGTCTAACTACTCTTATTAACTCAAAAAATATAGCTCCACGTTCATCATGAAAACCTTGTTTATTTCCCGCTATTGAGAATGCTTGACATGGAAACCCCCCAGTAAGTACATCTATACTCGATAGTGATTCAGGATTAATATTTTTAATATCATCGCAAATTATATTATGATTTAAGTTTTTTTTATAAGTAGTACATGATTTGGTATCAATCTCATTAGCCCATTCAATTTTAAAACCAGCTTTTTTAAAGCCTAAATCTATACCACCAATACCAGCAAATAAACTACCTACTTTTATAATACTCATATACTCACCCCTTGAATACATTTACTAATAAAAATCTTTCAATATTAGTAGTATATATTTTAACATAAATGCTACCTTTTCTAAGACATTCTTTATTGCGTCTCTTGCCTAAATTTAGATACATATTATTTGTGAGATTTATTCTGAGCAGGTAATGGCTTACCTTCCAAGATATTTAAAGCCCACTGTAATTGAAAATCAGTATCTAAATCAACAATTGCAACATCTTCTTTAACAACCGTTGGTTGTTTAAGTTTTTGTCGTTTCATTTTAGCATTAATTTCCTCTTGGGTACTTATTTGTTTTGGAGGCGAAATAACTGGAGTATTATCCTTATCTTTAGTAACCTGTACTGTATTATTAGTAGGATTACCTAAATGATTATCTAAATTTGCCTCTGATAAATCCCAGCTATCATAAATATCACTATACTCACTCTTCACAATAACATCAGGTTTAATACCTTTGGCTTGAATCGAGCGACCATTAGGTGTATAGTATAATGCAGTTGTTAGTTTAACGGCTGTATCTTCAGATAATGGAATTACGGTTTGCACCGAGCCTTTACCAAAGGAAGTTGTCCCAATTATTTTAGCTCTTTTATAATCTTGTAATGCCCCAGATACTATTTCTGAAGCTGATGCTGTACCTTGATTTACCAATACAACCATAGGAATAGTTTTAAACAAATGAGGAACTTCGGCTAAAATATCAGTTTTTAATTTAGAAGTAGCATAATCCTCTGGTTTTGCATAGAATTTTTGATTAGAATTTGCTGCTCTACCAGCAGTATAAACAACCATACTATTTGTTGGCAAAAATGCTCCAGCAACACCAACAGCACCTTGTAAAAGGCCACCTGGATCATCGCGCAAGTCAAGCACCAACCCTTTTAGGTTCTGATTTTGACTAGCTAATTTTTTGAGTGCAATAATGAGGTTCTCAGTAGTGTCAGCTTGGAAGTTGGTAATTCTAATATAAGCATAATTAGGAGCTAACATAGTGTATTTAATACTCTTAACTGATATCATAGCTCGAACAACACTGAAAGCCAATGGCTTTAATTCACCTTTTCTGGATATTGTGACTGCAACCTTACTTCCAACTGCTCCACGCATTTTTTTAATTGCTTCATTAAGACTAAGCTTAGATACAGGAGTATTATCAATTTTAATTATTAAATCGCCACTTTTAATTCCAGCTTTATAAGCAGGTGTACCATCAATAGGTGCCACAACCTTGATACCATCATCTTTTTCACGGCTAACCTCAATACCAAGCCCCGCAAAAGATCCTGCTGTCATTTCATTTAATTGCCTAAAATCATCTTTATCAAGATATGATGAATGAGGGTCAAGATTAGTAAGCATGCCACTAATAGCACCTTTAATCATTTTTTTATCGCTAACACTCTCAACATAATAGCTTTGAGCTATTGCATATACCTTAGCAAAACTATTAATCTCATCAACTGGTATACTAGCACTTAATGTTTCAGAAGTGGTTTTATCATCTATAGCATAAACATAATTAACTATAGAAACACCCAAAATAACTGATAATATAATTTTATTAAATAGTTTAACTCGCATGAATAACCTTTTATATAAATATTTATTTGATTAAAAGAACAATAGCTTCAGCAATTACTGCATCACCGCACCCAACTATGCCAATTCCTTCACTAGTTTTAGCTTTAATATTAATTTGTTCAATCTCTATCTCTAGCACATTAGCTAGATTTTGTCGCATACTATCTATGTAGCTTCTTAATTTTGGTGACTCGATAATAATTGTCGTATCAATATTATTGATTTTATAACCAGTCTCAGTAGTAATTTTATTTATAACATTTTTAAGTAGTACACAACTATTGACATCTTTGAATTGCTTATCTGTATCTGGAAATAATTTACCTATATCACCCATTGCAACAGCACCAATTAGAGCGTCAATAATAGCATGGGTTAAAACATCCGCATCAGAATGACCAAGTAATCCTTTATCAAATGGAATTTCTATTCCACCTAATATCAACTTACGATTTGCTACCAAGCGATGCAAGTCAAACCCTTGACCTATTTTAAGCATTAAATTTTAACCTTAATAATCATAGACTATCTAAATATAACTCAGCATCAAGTGCTGCCATACAGCCACTTGCTGATGAGGTAACTGCTTGTTTATAAATCATATCTTGAACATCACCAGCTGCAAAAACACCTTTTATTGAAGTTTGTGTAGCATTACCATTGCGTCCACTTTCAGTAACAATATAACCATGCTCTAATTTTATTTGACCTGCAAAAATATCCGTATTTGGTTTATGCCCAATAGCTATAAATACACCTGAGAGTTTTATTTCCTCTATATCTCCATTATTATGTTTAATCCTAAGTGCATTAACACCTTTAGCATCTCCAAGTATCTCATCTACTTGTGATTCTGTTTTGAGTACTATTTTACCTTCGTTAACTTTTTTCATCAAACGATCAACCAGGATTTTTTCTGATTTAAAACTATCACGGCGATGAACCAAAGTAACTTTACTACAAATATTAGCTAAATATAATGCTTCTTCAACAGCCGTATTGCCACCACCAACAACAGCAACATCTTGATTTTTATAGAAAAAACCATCACAAGTAGCACATCCAGAAACCCCACGTCCTTTGTATTTTTCTTCAGACTCAAGACCTAGATATTTAGCACTAGCACCTGTTGCTATAATCAAAGCATCACAAGTGTATTCTTCACTACCACCAATAAGTTTAAAAGGTTTGTTATTTAAATCAACACTTTCAATCTGATCAAAGATAATCTCAGTACCAAACTTTGTTGCATGATCCATAAACCTTTGCATTAGCTCTGGGCCTTGTACCGCTCCACCTAGCTCAGCAGGCCAGTTTTCTACGTCTGTAGTAGTCATTAACTGACCACCTTGTTCCATTCCTGTTATAATAACAGGATTCATATTAGCTCTTGCTGCATATATAGCTGCAGTATAGCCAGCAGGGCCTGAGCCTAATATAATTAATTTATGATGCACTGACATTATTTCCCCCCAATTTTTTCTGGTAAAGTTACATTTATTTCTAATAATTCTAGGTTATCACGCTTTTCTAGATGAACCTTCAAATCTTCTGTGTTAATTTTTGTATACTTAGCAATAACAGCTAATAATTCTTGTTGTAGTTCAGGCAACCAACTAGGTTGGGTTTCATCACTAAAGCCACATTGATCAACTGCACGTTGATGAGCTAAAATAATCTGTAAACGTTCTTTAGCAATACCCGCGGTTGGTTTTTTACGCGTAAAAAGCAAATCAAGTAAAGACATTATTTACGCCCTCCCTTAAATATACGTGTTAATAAACCTTTCTTCGGTGCATCAATAAAGCGTAGCTCCTTATCTTCACCCAAAAACCTAGCAACAACATCAGTGTAACTCTCTGATACATTAGTACCTTTTAGATTAATTGCTGGGGTACCTGTATTTGATGCTTGTAATACATCTTTTGATTCAGGAATAACCCCAATAATTGGAATACGTAAAATATCCTCTATATCAGTTATCGATAGCATCTCACCGTTTTCTGCTCGTTCAGGGTTGTAACGCGTAATAAGTAGATGGGTTTTGATTTTTTCTAAACCATCTTCAGCTCTTTTTGATTTAGATGCCAAAAGTCCTAATATTCTATCAGAGTCACGAACGGATGATACTTCAGGATTAGTTACAACTACCGCTTCATCAGCGTAGTATAAAGCTAAAAGTGCTCCACGCTCAATCCCTGCGGGTGAGTCACAAATAATATAATCGAAATCTTCTGCAAGATCTTGAATAACCTTAGCTACCCCCTCTTCAGTCAGAGCATCTTTATCTTTAGTTTGGGATGCCGCCAATATAAATAGATTATCGCAGTTTTTATCTTTGATAAGTGCCTGATGAAGGGTAGCTTCACCATTAATCACATTAACAAAGTCATATACCACTCTTCGTTCACAACCCATTATTAGATCTAAATTACGCAATCCAATATCAAAATCAATAACAACAGTTTTATATCCCTTAAGTGCTAACCCTGTTGCAAAACTTGCTGAAGTGGTAGTCTTGCCAACTCCCCCTTTACCTGAGGTAATAACTACTATTCTAGCCATATAAACTCCTAAATAATTAATGTGATTAATATGCGATTGGTTCAATAATTAAACGATTTTTATTATCTAATGAAATCATAACTGATTTATGAAATAAATTGTCAGGTAATTTCTCATCTATAGTTCGATATAAACCACCAATAGAAATTAACTCAGCATTAAATTTACTCACAAATATACGTGCTGTTTTGTCACCATTAGACCCCGCTATCAGTCGACCTTTGGCTTCACCATATATATGAATATTTCCTGAAGCAATAACCTCCGCATTATCCGATACAAATGAAGTAACAACAATATCTCCATCATTTGTTAATTTCATACCACTTCTTAGTGGATCTGAATAAAATAATGCTTTATTAAAAATATGCTCAGATGCTTTTT
Organism: Neisseriaceae bacterium; assembly: GCA_947441745.1. Lineage (GTDB taxonomy): Bacteria > Pseudomonadota > Gammaproteobacteria > Burkholderiales > UBA11063 > Aquella. Next base: position 24,410 of record CANEUJ010000004.1, read on the forward strand.
CTGATTCTGGGATATCTATTACCTGAATACCTGAAATACTCTCTACACGAATAAAATCATTCCTTAAAATCGAATGAAAATTTATTTCTAATTTATTAGCTATTGCAATGAGCTCCAGAACAGTTTTCTCAAAGGCATCACTATCAACTTCAGCATTAATTGAAAGTACAATATGCGCATTTTTCTGTTCTAATTTTTTGAAACCATTTAATTTAGACTCAATTTCAGCTAGTTCAGTATTAGGATTTATTTGTAATATAAAATATTCAAATTTGGCATGTGTAAATTTTATTTTTTTTTGTAGCACCTGTAACCTATTCATATTAAGAAATAATTCGTTATTTTAACATATTTTTTGTTAATAAACTTAACAGAATTTAATATAAAGAAGTTATAATAACTGATGACAAGAAAATATGACTGTATAATAATTGGTGCTGGTGCTGCAGGGCTAATGTGTGCTTATACTATAGGGTTAAAGGGTAAAAAAGTGCTTTTAATCGACCACAGCTCAAAACTTGCCGAAAAAATTAGAATTAGTGGTGGTGGACGATGTAATTTCACAAATATAAACACCAA
>CANEUJ010000005.1 GCA_947441745.1 Neisseriaceae bacterium
AGTTGTGCCATTACATTTACTATTAGTGGTAAAGATAATGACGCAGCTAATATTATGATTACATATAATCCACCTTATAATGCATATGCTGAACTTGTAGTTAGACAAGACTGGTTTAACTCTAAAATTCCTAAACCAAATCTGTCATTATATGGTACTAATAGCTTTTTAACTCCTAAACCAAATACTCCTGAAAGTATTCTTGTAATCTTAACTAATAACGGTAATGTCCCATTAACTAATCTAGCAGTGAGAGCAGAATCCCCAGCTAGTGATGCTGTAACCGCAACTATAGTGACTGGTGCAAGCAATACCTGTACTGATAGATTAGGCGTTGGTCGCCAATGTCAATACTATGTGTTGTTTAAAGATGAGAGGGAGCATACTGTTGGTAGTATAATTACTACTGCTAGTGCTAATTATATTGATATTTATGGTAATACTGCTCTAATTACTACAAAAGTCCAAACTTCCTATAAAACCGGTTCATTTCCTCCACCAATTGTACAATTTTCTTCGGGTCAGCTTACTTCAATATCCATTGTAGGTGATGGTAGCGAATCCACAACCCAAGTAGTTACTTTGAGCAATTTAGGTGTTTCTCCTATAACAATCACAAACGCCGCAATTGTTGCTAATAAAGGCTCTACTGTACCTGGTTATCTGACTCTTGAGAGCTCTGCATGTACAACCCTTAAAAAGAATGAAAGCTGTGCTTTAACAGTAAAATTAGGAACTGCAATTAATTATACCAGGAACGCATTCATTAATAAATTACACCTGAGGATTACTACAAATGCAGTAAATAGTGTACTTCTATCAGATGATTTTACTGCAACAGTGACTCCGGCTACTGTAGATATTACAGCAAAGATTGATACTTCGAGAGGAATCACTGGGCATGGTCAGGAATCTGATCCATATCTGGTTCATGGTTATTTAACAAATGATAGCACGGTCACTGTTACTTATACTCAAAAGGGTAGCGATCAATTTACACTATTGGGGGTAGATGCTCTAACAGGCAACAATGATATGTTCTGGCAGTTAGATGGTTCATCAAGTTGTTTGAATAAGGGACTTAATGTAGTACCAGACCTAACATTGAACCATAACGATACATGTACCATTGTGTATAAAAACGTGCTTGGACAAAATAGTGCTGGGTTAACTGCGGCAACTAACGTATTTGCGAATATTACGCTACCAACCTTGACGCTACGGATTACTGGTGGTATTGAATTTAGTGTAAAGCCAGAATTGGATAGTGGTGATGGTACTAATTCCAAGTCAGAGCTTGTCTACGTTACTAACTCTCAAGCGTTAATCACTAATTTTATGAGTATTTTAGAACCGAATACTATGGCATAAAAGCTAAAAGTAGGTAGTACAGTTTCTAATGCAAATGGCTATCCCCCTTTAACCGTAACTGCGACAATAGGTCAAGAACCATTATCTGGTTTAACTCAAATGGAGTCGAATCAATGTGGCAGTACTTTGGGTACAGATACATATAATATTAGTTGTGCCTTTCAAGCTGGTACTGACGGATCTATGAGTAATACCTATGACTTTAATATGGCTGAAGTACTAAATAAAGCTGCAGATTCAGGTGGTATATTCTGGCCTTATAACTTTATTGGCAAATTTGATGTTAGTGGTATAACTGCTCCGGCATGGTTATTTAATGCCAATAATGATCAACTCCTAAATATTCCTGGCGTCATTTCTACACCTAGCGAATGTTTTATGACTGATGTGATGGGTGGTAAAATAATCAGCCTCACTGGTCTAAGCAATGATTGTGAAAGTGAAACAATATTAGTTATCCCTCCAAATATAACAATTATTGCTAAAAATGCATTCAAGGATAACACCAAACTTAAGAGTGTAATCATGCCTAATGTAGCGTATATTCGTGAGAGTGCATTCATGGGTAACACAGCACTTAAGAGTGTAAATATGCCTAATGTAAAGTATATTTATAATAATGCATTCAGGGATAACACAGCACTTGAAAGTGTAAATATGCCTAATGTAGAGTATATTTATGATAATGCATTCAGGGGTAACGTTGCACTTAAAAATGTAAATATGCTTAGTGTAAAGGATATTTATGATAATGCATTCCAGGGTAACACAGCACTTGAAAGTATAAATATGCCTAATCTAGAGTGGATTGGAGGTTCTGCATTCAGGGATAACACCGCACTTAAAAATGTAGTTATGCCTAATGTAAAAGCAATTTTTCCATCTGCTTTCACAGGCTGCAGTGCAATTACAAGTGTAATAATGTTCCAGGAGTCATTATGTAAAAGTATATTTGGTACTAATAATAATATCTGTCAAGTACCCAGCTTATGACGTCAGCTAGATATAATTAGTAACGGATACCACACTTAAGTTCATTAAGTGTGTGCATGATAGTGTGCCAGAAATGGTGCACATCTAGGCGGTGAAAGTCCGCTACAATCCCGTCGATGCGAATTATGAGTCTAGGTAAAGGTATCATAATTAGAATTCAGTTACGATTATTAATCCTGTAAAAAGATGGTTTTGATACCTGTTTCATGCTATAATTAAGTCTTCAAATTTTATATTAAAATATAGCGTATTTTTGGAGATTATTTAATGGAAATCAAAGCTATACAAAAGCTTATTAACGATCATGGTATTAAGTTTGTCGATCTACGTTTCAGCGATACGTTAGGCAAAGAGCATCACGTAACAATACCCTCAAAATCTCTGAATGAAGATTTAAATAAAAATGGACAACCTTTTGATGGTTCGTCAATTAATGGATGGCGCGGAATTGAGAATTCTGATATGCTATTAAAGCCAGACTTGTCTACAGCTAAAATTGATCCATTTTATCAAACTCCTACATTATTTATCACTTGTGATGTAATTGATACTCTTACGGGGCAAACATACCCTAAATGTCCGCGAGGAATCGCAAAACGTGCTGAAGAGTTTTTGATTAGTTCAGGTATTGGTTCTGCTGCTTATTTTGGGCCAGAGCCAGAGTTTTTTGTTTTTGATTCAATCACTTGGGGTGTTAATCATAGTGGTTCGCATGTAAGTATTGAATCAGAAGAGGCTGCATGGTCTTCAGATAAAAAAATTGAAGGTGGTAATACGGGGCATCGTCCTGTAATTAAAGGTGGATATTTTCCATTAGCTCCTGTTGATTCTTTGCAAGATTTGCGTTCTGAAATATGTCTAACTCTGGAAGAGCTTGGCATACCGACAGAAATTCATCATCATGAAGTAGCTACAGCGGGGCAATGTGAAATTGGTACAAAATTTAGCACCCTTACACAACGTGGTGACTGGTCACAAACATTTCGTTATGTAGTGCAAAATGTTGCACATAACTTCGGGAAAACAGCTACTTTTATGCCAAAACCAATTGTTGGTGATAATGGTTCTGGTATGCATGTGCATCAATCAATCTGGAAAGACGGTAAAAATCTTTTTGCTGGTGATGGCTATGCCAAATTATCAGAAACTGCACTATTTTATATCGGTGGAATAATCAAACACGCTAAAGCACTTAATGCAATAACCAATCCAGGAACTAACTCATACAAACGTTTAGTACCTGGTTTTGAAGCTCCCGTTGTTTTGGCTTATTCTTCATGTAATCGTTCTGCATCTATTCGTATCCCTTATTCTGCAACAGAAAAAGGTCGTCGTATTGAAGTGCGTTTTCCAGATGCTCTATCAAATCCATACTTGGCTTATAGTGCTTTATTAATGGCTGGTATTGATGGGATAATTAATAAGATTCATCCAGGAGATGCTATAGATAGAAACTTATATGAACTATCTAGAGATGAGTTAAAACAAATACCTCAAGTTTGTGGAAGTCTTGATGAGGCATTGCATAACTTAGATATAGATAGAGAGTTTCTAAAGCGTGGTGGTGTATTTACTGATGAAATTATTGATTCATATATAGAGTTAAAGATGCATGACGTATATAGAACTGGAATGACACCGCATCCAGTTGAGTTTGAAATGTACTATAGCTTATAGTTTTAGAACTCATGATTTTGATGCTGGTTAATTTATTAACCAGCTTTTTTAATAAATGTAGTTGAATTTATTAAAATTGACACTATATAAGCTGTACTAAGTTGTATAATTTTTGAAAATAATAATATTAGAGAAGTAAATATGAGTAAACGAGATTTTTATGAAGTTCTGGGTATTAATCGTGGTGCTAGTGATGATGAAATCAAAAAAGCGTACCGTAAACTAGCGATGAAATTTCATCCAGATAGAGTGTCAAGTCTACCTGATAACGAAAAAAAGCAATCTGAAGAAAAATTCAAAGAAATACAAGAAGCTTATGCTGTATTATCTGATCCACAAAAGAAGCAAATGTATGAGCAATTTGGTCATGCTGGTGTTGGTGGTAACTCTGCTAGTGGTGGCCACGGATTTGATGGTGGTGGTTTTGGTGGTGGTTCATTTGAAGATGTTTATGAAGCATTTGGCGATATTTTTGGTGGTGGACGTGGAGGACGCTCTCGTGGTGGAAGCTCCCAGATGCGTGGTAATGATCTTGAGATTCAAGTAGAAGTAACTTTAAATGAGTCAGCTCATGGGATAGAAAAACCAATTACATTTCCAAGAACTGAAAAATGCGATACTTGTAGCGGCAGTGGTGCAAAAAAAGGTAGTCATCCTGAAACATGTAATACCTGTGGTGGCAAAGGTCAGGTTAGGTTTTCGCAAGGGTTTTTTGCAGTACAGCAGACTTGTCCTGATTGTCATGGTGTTGGTAAAAGAATTAAAGATCCATGTTCGGATTGTCGCGGTTCAGGACTAATTAAAAACCGTAAAAGTATTAATGTAAATATACCTGCTGGAATTGATGATGGTTCGACTCTTCGCCTAACTGGCGAGGGTGAGTCTGGGTTTAATGGTGGCCCTAATGGGGATTTGTATGTCCATGTTAGGATAAAACCGCATAAATTCTTTACGCGTCAAGGTAAGGATTTACATTGTGAAGTGACAGTTAGTATGATAACTGCCACACTTGGAGGTAGTGTCGATGTACCTACACTAGATGGTAAGAAAGTTCATCTTAAAGTTCCTGAAGGAACTCAGACTAATAGCATACTTCGTGTTAGAGAAAAGGGTATCAAAGCTTTACGTGGACTTGGTTATGGTGATTTATATTGTCATATTATACTAGAGACTCCCGTTAAATTAACTGAAAAACAAAAAGACCTCTTAAGACAATTTGAAACTGAGAGTGGTGGTGATAATTTGGCTAAACATAATCCAAAATCCAAATCATTTATGGATAAGCTAAAAGATATTTTTATTGCTGAATAAAACTGTAAGGGTAGCAAGCAGAATTGTGCGTAAATACAAGCTAAGCAAATATTGTTATAGCTGTTATAAGAGGTGTAATTAACTATATCACCTCTGTTGTTTACTGAGTTTTTAATGTAACTGCAGGGATATTATTTTAATCCTACGCTTATTTTACTTACAATTTCATATACTGAATCTGACAGGTTTTCTTGGGCAAGAATATGATTTAGTGCGGTTTTTGCATATTTACGATAATCAGACTCTAGATATACTACTGAACTAAACCCTTGAGCAATGCTACTAGCAACATGTGGATTAAACTTATCAATAATTATTATTTTATCCGCAATAAATGAATACCCATCTTCAGTGTTGAATTTTTGCCCATTTTGGGTGAAACTTCGAAGTAATGCATAAATTTTATTTGGATTAGTTGCAATAAATGTTTTATCAACCATTAATTTATTTAGTATATCGGTAGTAACTAAACTACTCATAGATTGAATTGCAAACCATTTATCAATTACTAATTCATTAGAACTCCATTTATTATAAAACTCATTAAGCACAAGATTTCGAATATCACTATCTAAGTCACGAGTTGCTGATAATACAGCAAAGCTATCAGTCATATTGTGTGAGTTGTGATATTGCCCTAGCACTAATGTTTCTATTAGCTGTAAGCTATTTGGGTTGTTTAGTTTTACCGAAAGTGCTTTTATAATATAAAACAAAGCAATATTTTTAAGGCTTCGACGTCCAGAGTCTCTAAAGTTATACGCATTATCCATACTTAAATTTAGATTATAAATCTCCATCCAACTATCAAATAGATTTTCACCTATCAAAACTGCAAAATTATTGATTGCTTTAGCTAAATTTTTAGGGTTGGCATCCTTAATAGATGGTAATAACTCACCGAATGTTGGTAATTGTAGAACTATAGCTCGAAACTCAGGTGCTAAATTAATATTATTGATCAAGTTTTTACAACTTATCCAAAACTTACTATCAATGGAAGTGTCGGTGTTTTTATTATTAATCTTGTTATATAAATCAATAATATTATTGCAAATTAAAATTTGTAATTGCTCAAAGCGATTAAACTCATCACTATCATGGTCTATTAAGTGAAGTCTCTCATTGTCAGTATATTTGTAATTAAGTTTAATTGGAGCACTAAATCCGCGTAGTAATGATGGAATTGGTGGGGATTTTATATCTTTAAATACAAATGTGTTGTGAGTGTCAGTTAATAGAAGTGCTAGACCATCGTCATGATGTACATATTTGCCACTCTCAGGAGTTATATTGGTTAATTCATGACCACTACTATCAAGTAGAGCTATTTTAATTGGAATCAACATTGCTTGTTTATTGGTTTGTCCTGGGGTATCAGGGATAATTTGCTCAAAACTCAAGGTGTATTCATTATTTTTATAATTCCCAACTACATTTACTATAGGAGTTCCTGCCTGTTTATACCATAACATAAATTGACTAAGTTCAATATCATTTGCATCCATCATAGCTTGACAAAAGTCTTCGCAAGAGGCAGCTGTGCCATCATGGCGATTTAGATATAATGCCAAACCTTTTTGGAAGCCACTTGTACCAAGTATAGTTTGATACATTCTTACTACTTCCGAACCCTTTTCATATATTGTAGTAGTATAAAAATTATTAATTTCTATATATGATTCAGGTCGTACAGAATGAGCAAGAGGTCCAGCATCAACTGGAAACTGTGATTGACGCAGTTGTTTCACATCAGATATTCTTTTTACACCTCTATTATTTAGGTCTGAGGTAAATTCATGATCACGAAATACCGTAAGACCTTCTTTTAGGGATAATTGAAACCAATCACGACAAGTTACTCGATTTCCCGTCCAATTATGAAAGTATTCATGTCCAATCACTGCTTCAATCAAGATAAAATCATTATCAGTAGCTGTGTCCTTATCGGCTAAAATATATTTGGCATTAAATACATTAAGGCCTTTATTTTCCATAGCTCCCATATTAAAATCATGGGTAGCTACAATCATATAGTTATCTAAATCATATTCTAAATTAAAGCGACTCTCATCCCACTTCATGGCGGTTTTTAATGATTCCATTGCATGTTTGGAGCGTTTGAGGTTGGCTAAGTTGTCAGTATAGATTTCTAAAGCAACATTACGCCCTGAACGAGTCTTGTAAGTATCCTCAAATAGATGTAGATTACCAATTATTAGAGCAAATAAATAACTTGGTTTTTTGAATGGATCTTGCCATTTAACTACCTTGTGCGTCTTAGCACTAAATTTGGTATATTTCTCAATGGTGTTAGCATCAGTTGGTATTCTATTACCATTTGATAATACTGTATTAAATATACCATCTTGATATATAATTGTGGTGCTAAACGTAGCAAGGACATCAGGTCTGTCTTGATAATAGGTAATCATACGAAAACCTTCAGGTTCGCATTGAGTTATTAGGTTATTACCACTAGCATATAATCCCATGCAGGTTTTGTTTTCATATGGGTAGAGTAAGGTTGTTACACTAAGAGTAAATTCATTAGGTAAGTCATTTAAAGTAATTGTGTTTTTAGCTGGTGACTCATCAATATTAAGGTTTTTACTGTCTAATGCTACTGATAGTAGTTTGGCTTCACCATTAAGTACTAAATTATGAGTATTGGTTTTAGGGTTTTTATAATATTTACTAATATTGATAACTTCAACAGTTTTATTATCATTAACAATAAAAGTAAGGTCAATAGTATTTACCAGATAATCAGTTGGTTTATAATTTTTTAAGTATTTTATATCTTTATCCGACATTGTTTAGCTCCTTTGTCATATAAGTAAGCGGTGGTTTGTTTATATATTCTTTAGTTTGCATCTCTTTTAGACGACTTAGTGTACGGGCAAATTCATCAATTAAGTCACCTGAATAGTATATTTGCTCCAAGCTAACATTTGTTGAGAGTGCTATTTTTGCTTGATTGTCATATAAGACATCAATTAATAAAATAAAGCGTCTTGCTATATCTTTATCTATAATTCTGGGAATATCGCTTATTATAAACCATTGATATTGTTTTATTAGCATAAGGTAGTCAAGCTGACTTCTTTTGTCACCACAAATAATATTAAAATCAAACCATATTATACTACTACTTAATTGAATGAATGGGATTTGTCGTGCATTAATTTCAATATAATTATCTTTATTTATGGCCTCATCTTTAGAAATGCTATGAAAAATTTTATCTAATAAGATTTTGGGATTTTGGGCACTAATTATAAATAAGTTATTTGTACTGTCATGTAGTAAACGGTAGTCATTAGAGCACACCAAATTTATTATATTAAGTTTGGTGTTGAATAATTCTATTGCAGGTAAAAAACGTTCACGCATAAGGCCATCAGAATATAAATCATCTGGTTTTGAGTTTGAAGTTGTTATGATATAAATATTATGCTCAAATAAGCTTTTAAATAGATTGTTTAGTATCATGGCAGTTGCGATATCATTAACTAACATTTCATCTAAAAAAATGATTTTATATTGTTTACTTAGATTTTTAGCAACTATATTTAGAGGGTTATTATGGGATTTTAGAGTACTTAACTCGTACTGAATTTGGTACATAAACTCATGAAAATGCATTCGCGTTTTTGCTTTATCTGGAAAGATACGATAGAGTTTATTTATAATCATTGATTTACCACAGCCAACGGAACCATAAATATAATAACCTAGGTATTTTGGTTTGTTAAACCAATTTTTAAAAAACCTTTGACTGTTAAATTTATGTATAAAACTATCTAATTGTTGTAGAATAGCTAGTTGTGCATTATCAAACTCAAGGTTTTTGTTTGTGGTTTGTTCAATATACCATTTTTCTAATGTTTGCATGTTATTGTGTAATATAAAATAAAGAGTATATTTTAGCTTATAATGTTAATCTCTATGTAAGGTATTTTTAAAATAATGATTTCTGATCCTCGTCAATATACAAAAGCATATCCTAAGACTAATATAATAATTCAAACGGCACTAGATGTTAAGGATAATAAGATATCTTCCAAAGATTTAGATGATATTATTGCTATTAAATTACGTGATGAACAAGATGCACTAATTAATATAGCACTTAATTTAGCTCCAGATAATAATACTGCAACTCTTATTTGGAACTCACTAAACCGTGCAGTTAATAATGTAGAATTAAGCAAGGCAAATATTTTTGCTATTCCTCTAATATTAGTTGCAGGTAGCAAAACTAAATCACACTTGAAACCACAAGTCGATACTGATAAACTTAATAAATTCTTTAATGATAATAACTTGTTTTTACCAAATAGTGATTGTTTTATATCGGGTAAATTAATTGATCCTAATACCATTTCATCTATAAAATACTCTCAACTATACTATTGGGTACGTAATTTACAACAATCAAAGCTTTGGTTGCCAATATCTATTGAAGGTAGTAGTATTGAAACTCTTAATGAGGGTGTTTTTTTACGCTTTTTGATAGGCGTTAGTATTGATAGTAATGAGTCAAGTGGTATAGATACAATAGCCATACAAAGTAATTTAATGGGGTTAATGGGCTTAATAGGTGAGGAGCTTAAAACTGATGGAGTTACATTATTTCCTATTCCTTTTGCTTCAGTACCAATATCTCGTGCATTTGCTGTTGGTATTGAGTATCGTACTGAGATTGCAATATCAGTTGCTATAAGTAATATCGTTAAGAAAATACGAGAAGAACGCCTAACACCATGTGCCATAATATCAACACAAGGGGAAGCTATTAAGATTATAGTTAAATCTCTTGAAGACTCGGAACTGATAGAAACAATATTATGGAATTTAACTAGATTTACCAGCTTTGAAGACGTTCTACAACAAATAACTAATCTACTTCATGATATAGGAATTTCCTATGACTTCAATATTGATTAAACAAATAGATGCAATACTGCCTCAAACTCAGTGTACTCGATGTGGATACCCTAGTTGTCTAGACTATGCAACAGCAGTTGCTAATAATGAGGCTGAAATTAATCAATGCCCTCCTGGGGGTGATGAAGGGATTTATAAGTTAGCGAATCTCACTGGTAAAGACTATCTTCCACTAAACCCACTAAATGGTGAAATAAAACCGCGTAGTATTGCAATTATTGAAGAAGATAAATGTATCGGATGCACTTTATGTATCAAGGCATGTCCAGTTGATGCGATTCTTGGTAGCAATAAAATGATGCATACTATAATTACTGATAAGTGTACTGGATGTGATTTATGCATACCTGTTTGTCCTGTGGATTGTATAATAATGGTAGAAGCAATCCCCACGGGATGGACAGATGCTCAAGCCGAAGTTGCTAGGCTTAATTATGAAAAACATAAATTACGAAAAATCAGAAATGAAGAGGCACGCCGTATAAGGCTTCTTGAACAGTCTAAACGCTTACAAAAATAGTAAAGGTTTTAAAAGTATGTTGAAATTTTTGCTTGATTTAATTCGTTATCAGCCTTTAATTGGGAGTAAATCATTTCGAACACGGCTTTTGAGTAACGAGTTATTAAGTCCTAGGCTATTACAGTTTTTATTAATACTAACCGTCTTAGTAAATATATTTGGGGTTCTTTTTCCAGTATTGGGTAGTAATGACTCTTATTTTTATGCAGTTGTAGCAAAACATATTGTTGAAAATAATGATTGGATAAATCTAAGCTATGCCAATCATGATTGGCTAGACAAGCCTCATTTTCCATTTTGGTTAACGGCTATTTCATACAAGATATTTGGGGTTAATGCTTTTGCATATATTATTCCAGGGTTTCTTTTTTACCTAATTGGTGCTCGTTATACCTACCTAATTGCCAAACGTTTATACACTCCTGAGGTAGGTATTGTTGCCTCGATATTATATTTGACAGCAATTCATTTGATGTTATCGGCTATTGATATTAGGGCTGAAGCCTATCTACTTGGCGAAATTATCCCCGCGTGTTATTATTGGCATATCTATAACCAAAACAACTCCAAAAAATTTGTTATGCTAAAGGGAGCTATTTTCACTGCTTTAGCTATAATGACTAAAGGGATGTTTGTTGTTTTTACTATTTTTGGTGGGGTTATATCATTATGGTTGTATAATCGCCAGTGGAAAAACTTTATTAATAGTCGCTTTTTATTAGCACTTGTAACATCTTTATTATTTATTACTCCAGAGCTAGTAGCTTTGATACTACAATTTGACTTACATCCTGAAAAGGTGATTTTTGGCAAAACAAATGTATCGGGGCTTAAGTTTTTCTTTTGGGATAGCCAATTTGGTCGTTTTTTTGATAATGGTCCAATCACGAGCGGACATATATCAAATAGGATAGGTCATTATTTTTATTTTCTCCATACTTTTTTGTGGGCTTTTTTACCCTGGAGTATAGTTTTTATCGTTGCACTATATAATATCTATAAAGATTTTAGCTTGTCACCAGATTTACCAAAAGTTAATGAACAAAAAAATAATCATATATTTCTTTTAGGATCATTTATCCCAACATTTATTTTATTTAGTTGTACTACATTTCAGTTGGATCATTATACCAATATTTTAATTCCATTTGCTACAATAATTTGTGCCAACTGGATATGTAATAAAGCAACTCGCTTTGTTAAACATCCAGTGTTTTATTCTCAAGTTATATTATCATATATTTTATGGTTACTAGTATCAATAATGGCAATACTAGTTTTTAATGGTACGTTATTTGTATTAATGATCAGTATATGTGTATTAACTATCGCTTTATTTGGAATATTTAATAACAATCGTCAATTAAATAAATCAATGGTTTATCCAGTTTTAGCAATATTATTAGTATTTTTATGTTTAATGTTTATTGGGGGACGCTTGTATTCAAGAGATGATGCAGGATATAAAATATCTGAATATTTGGCGAATCAACCAAAGATTCTCTTAGTGGATTATCATCTGGATTATTCCTCTCTAGAGTTTCATAATAAAAATCCTTACCTACGTGCTGAGAGTTTATCTGATTTAGGCGAGTTGCATGAATCTTATTATCTAGTAATACATAAAGAAGCTTGGAATGATGTACAAAAATCTATAAATACCGGTAAAATTATCGAGACATTTCCATGGATAAGGCAGGAGAAATATATACCAACATTATTTAGTTTGGATAAACGTAATAAAGATACTGAAGAATTAGAGTTGGTTTTAGTTCCTGATGCAAGTACAGAAAAAACTTTATAAAGAAAGTGGGTAAATGACCAAAAAATCTTTAGTAATAGTGTTGCCTTTGTTAATTCTTAGCATTTTTATTTATTATTCACCAATAATTGATCAGTGTTTGGCGGATTTTACATATAACAATGTAACTCATAAGTTTTATGGTGAAGAACATCTATGGTGTAAAATTGTTTATTACTCTATCCCTGTAATAACTACCTTATTGATTATATTTTATTTATTTAAACTGATAAAATGTGGAGTAAATACTATTAGAAAGCAAGCGGTAATCGTACTGCTTTCCCTTTTATTAGGCCCAGGGCTTATAGTAAACACAGTATTTAAAGACCATTGGGGTCGTCCACGCCCTTATCAAGTAATGCGGGACGGTAAGGTGTTTTCTCCAGTATATGAACCTCATCTAGGTAATTCATCAAGCAATAGTTTTCCTTGCGGTCACGGCTCAATTGGGTTTTTTGTTGGAGTGCCATTACTTGCAAATGGGCGAAGAAAAGCTGGTACAATAGTTAGCTTAGGATTTGGCTCACTAGTTGGATTAGTTAGAATGTTACAAGGTGGTCACTATTTAAGCGATGTTGTTTTTTGTGCGATTTTTGTAATTTTATCATTTGAGTTAGTTAATTATAGTATCAATAAATTTATTAAAAGTAGTTGAATATGAATAGAAAAGTACAGTTGTTCTTTGTAGCTATAATTATCATTAATTTGATTTTTAATGGGCAATTTCAGCTTCATTATGATGAGGTTTATTATTGGGTATGGAGTCAAAATTTAAGAATGTCATACTTTGACCATCCACCAATGATTGCTTATATGATTCGACTAGCATCATTTTTTGGTCATGGTGAGTTTTTTGTTAGGTTACCTGCTTTGGTAACTACTGCTATTACTGTCTTAGTGCTTTATAAGTTAGCTCTTAGAATGTTTAATCAAAAAATAGCAGATATTACTGCTATACTCTTATTGTCTTGCCCTCTTATTCAGGGTATGTTTTTTATTGTTACACCAGATTCGCCCCTTCTAATGTTTTGGGCTCTTACCCTATATGCTCTATATATTGGCTTATTTGAGAATAAAGTTTTATATATATATCTTGCAGGATTTTTTGCGGGATGTGCTTTATTATCAAAATATACAGGCATACTTATCTTTCCAAGCGTGTTTTTATTTTTAATTGTCAGTAAAGAATTCCGCCATTATTTATTAAAAAAAGACATTTATTTAGCTTTTATTTTGGCATTACTTGTTTTTTCACCAGTAATTATTTGGAACTATCAACATGAGTGGGCATCATTAGCTTTTCAGATCAATCATGGCGTTGATAGCTCTCACAAATTAAATCTCCAGAGTTTTGGTGATTTTTGGGGTGGTGCAGTAATTTTAGTTAGTCCAATTATATTTATCACTATGTTTATTTATATAATTTCTCATTGGAAAACTAATATAGCGACTTCAAAGTTAGCTTTTTTATTATGTACTTGTATATTTGGTTTTTTATTTTTTGCTTATTGTAGCTTTTATAAACACACTGAGGCTAATTGGCCAGCACCAGTATATTTATCAGGAATTATTCTCACTGCTTATTGGTTATCTTTAGCCAATAAAAAGTGGGTTTGTATATCTAGTGTAGTGTTTATTTTTATTGTATTATTAATATGTAAGCTTCCTTTAGTATTTATTCCTCGTCAAATTCATAACAAAATACCAGCCATAAATAATTTTTTTGGTGAAAAAGAAAATGTAATGAAATTAAGACCATATATAAAGCCAGATACAGTATTATTGGCTTGTGATTATGGGAATGCTTCTAGAGCAATGTATTATCTTGGATTGGATAGTATAGGTGTACCATATAAATTGCCTTTCTCGAATGAGTTTAGATATTTAAACCAAGAGATAAGCCCTGATCTTAAAAATGCAATATACATATGTGACAATGAAGATCCCAATGCATTAGATATAATGCATAGCTATTTTAGGTCAATACATCTTGTTAAAGCTCTTACTTATTCTAACAAAGTTGTTGATAGTAAATTATATATATATCAAGTAAATAACTAATTCAAGTAAATAACTAATTTTTTGGAGGCAAATATGACCAAGCACCTGATTATTATAGCAACTTATAATGAAAAAGGAAATATTGAGAAACTTCTTAGTGAAATATTTGCCGTTGTTCCTCATGTTAATGTTTTGGTGATTGATGATAACTCACCAGATAAGACTTATGAAATTGTAGAGAAATTAGCTAAAGATAAATATAATGATAATCTTTTTCTTATGAAAAGAGCAGCTAAGCTTGGTCTTGGTACTGCGTATATTGCTGGATTTAATTGGGGGATTGAGCGTCAGTATGATGTGATTATGCATATGGATGCAGATTTTTCTCATCATCCACGTTATATACCTGAATTTTTTGAAGCTATCAAAACTAATGATTTGGTTTTGGGTAGTCGTTATATTAAAGGTGGAGGTGTTGTTAATTGGGGCTTTAAGCGTAAACTAATTAGTATGGGTGGTAGCCTTTATTCTAGAGTTATATTAGGTCTAAAAACTCGTGATTTAACTGGTGGTTTTAAATGTTTTAGACGTAAAGCACTTGAGTCAATAGATGTGAATAACCTAAAATCAACAGGTTATTCATTTCAAGTAGAGACTACTTATAAAGCATTTCTAAATGGCTTTAAGATTAAAGAAATACCAATTATTTTTGAAGATCGTGTTGTTGGTCAGTCGAAGATGTCATCAGGGATATTTGTTGAGGCTTTATTGATGGTAATTAAATTAAGATTGTCAGTGAAAAAGATTAACCCTAAATAAGAAGTGTTCCCACATGTGCCGTATGATTTAATATTTTGATGAACCCAATTATAAAGGTCGGAATTTGCTTATGGCTTTTGGGGCTATTTAGTTAAAAACGGCACACGCACACCATATGAAAGCTACTCCATATAAATTCATCATAGGTTCAAAAATATTATTCAACTACGCGGTAACCGCAGGAACAATGCTATTATAACACCCTTCATTTAGCACGTTCAAATTATTTTTTATATGAAATTATCTATTGCTATGCACCTAATATGATAAAATATCTGGTAAATATGATTTTTGTTAGGATGTTATACAAATGCAAAGCAAATCTCGGCCTAAATTTTTGGATCTTTTCACTCTAGCTCCAAAAATGTCTATTACCGCAAAAGTGTCGATTCTACACCGTGTATCAGGTGTTTTACTCTTTATATCTATACCTTTTGTCTTATATGTGTTGCACCAGTCTTTGGTTAGTAATAGTTTTTATGAGTCATTATATGGTGTTATTTCTAATCCCATTGTAAAATTAGTTTATCTTGTTTTAATCTGGGCTTTTATGTATCATTTATGCTCTGGGGTAAGGTTTTTGTTTTTAGATAAACATATTGGCGTTGAAATTAAAACTGCAAAGACTACTGCTAAAATAGTAATGGTTATTAGTCTTTTATTAACTGTTATATTGGGAGCTTTGATATGGTAAGACGTAATGTAACGGGTGCTGGGTATGGTTTGGGTAGCTGGATGCAACAAAGGGTGACTGCTGTTATTATGCTATTACTTACATTGGTATTCTTTGGGTTTGTAGCTTATTTGGCACTTAATGTGGATTCGAGTATTACTTCATGGCAAAGTGCTTTTAGTTGTAGCTTTGTTAAAATTTTTGTACAAATATTTTTTGCTTCATTAGTACTTCATGCATGGGTTGGTATTCGCGATTTGTGGATGGACTATGTTACTAATAATGGGCTTAAACTAACGCTACATGTTCTAACTATTATATGGTTAGTTATTTGTTTAATCTATTCAATTAAAATTATTTGGGCTTAAGGGATATAAATATGACTTTACCTATTATGAAATATGATGCAGTAATTGTTGGTGGTGGCGGTGCTGGGTTACGTGCGGCACTTCAGTTATCGGAAGCTGGTATAAAAACAGTTGTATTATCGAAAGTATTTCCTACTCGTTCCCATACAGCAGCGGCTCAAGGTGGGATTTCAGCATCTCTTGGTAACGTAGAAGAAGATAACTGGCATTGGCATATGTATGATACCGTGAAGGGTGCTGATTGGCTAGGGGATCAAGATGCAATTGAATTTATGTGCAGTCAAGCAGTTGATGCTGTTGTTGAATTAGAACACTTTGGTATGCCTTTTGATCGTTTAGAAAATGGTAAAATCTATCAAAGACCATTTGGTGGACATATGGCAAATTTTGGTGAAAAACCAGTTAGACGTGCTTGTGCTGTTGCTGATAGGACAGGGCATGCTATGTTACATGCCCTATACCAAAGAAATATAAAAGCTGATACTCACTTTTTGGTTGAGTGGATGGCTCTTGATTTAATTCGTAATAAAAACGGTGATGTAATTGGTGTAACAGCTCTTGAAATGGAGACTGGGGAAGTATTTATAATTCATGCTAAAGCAGTGCTATTTGCAACTGGTGGCGGCGGTAGGATTTATCAATCTTCTACTAATGCATATATCAATACTGGTGATGGTGTTGGAATGGCACTACGTGCTGGATTTCCTGTTGAAGATATGGAGTTTTGGCAGTTTCACCCAACGGGGTTAGCTGGTTCTGGGGTATTAATTACCGAGGGTGTTCGTGGTGAAGGTGGTTATTTACTAAATTCAAATGGAGAACGCTTTATGGAGCGTTATGCTCCAACAGCTAAGGATCTAGCTTCGCGTGATGTTGTGTCTCGTGCTATGCAAATTGAAATCAACGAAGGTCGTGGCTGTGGTAGCAATAAAGACTATGTATTATTAAAATTGGATCATCTAGGTAAGGACGTAATTGAACAGCGGTTACCAGGTATTCGTGAGATTTGTTTACAGTTTTTGGGAATTGATCCAATAAAAGACCCTATTCCTATTGTACCAACTTGTCATTATATGATGGGTGGTATACCAACAAACTATCGTGGTGAAGTTGTTGCTCCACATGGTGATGATATGGAAAAAATAGTAGAAGGTTTTTATGCCGCTGGTGAGTGTGCTTGTTCGTCAGTTCATGGTGCAAACCGCCTAGGTACTAACTCGCTACTTGATTTGGTGGTATTTGGTAAAGCAGCTGGTAACTCAATGGTAGAATATATCAAAGCACATGCTGCTGAACATAAAGATTTACCAACAGATGCTGCAGATTTTACTCTAGAACGATTAAATAAACTGAATAACTCAACTAGTGGAGAGTCACTAGGAGAATTAAAGCGTGAAATGCAAGTTGTATTGCAACGTCATGCAAGTGTGTTTAGAACTCAAAAAGTGCTTGAAGAAGGTATTAAAGAGATTGAGGCACTTGATAAACGTGCTCAAAATATCGCAATTAAAGATAAATCTAAAGTGTTTAATTTGGCACGTGTGGAAGCACTTGAATTTGCTAATACAATTGAAGTTGCAGTTGCAACCATGGTTTGTGCTGAAGCTAGAAAAGAGTCGCGTGGAGCTCATGCACGAGAAGACTTTCCAGAGCGTGATGATGAGAATTTTATGCGTCATACTTTGTATTATAAAGATGGTCGCAAAATAATTTATAAAGACGTACATACTAAACCATTGTCTGTGGATTATATACCACCAGCAAAACGTGTTTATTAATAGGGGATCAATATGACTACCAAAAAGTTTTCTATTTATCGTTATAATCCAGAAGTTGATACTAAGCCATACTATCAGGATTATGAAGTTGAACTAACTAAAGAAGATACTAAATTATTAACTGCATTGATAAAAATCAGAGAGAATTATGATGATTCATTTTCTTTTCGTCGTTCGTGCCGAGAGGGTGTTTGCGGTTCTGATGCTCTTAATATCAATGGACGGAATGGACTTGCTTGTTTAACAGATTTAGACTCTCTAAAAGAACCTATAGTTATTAGACCAATACCTGGATTACCTGTAATTCGTGATTTAATCGTCGATATGACACAGTTTTTTAATCAGTATAACTCAATTAAACCTTATGTTATTGATGATAGAGCTATGCCTGAACGTGAGCGTTTGCAATCGCCAGAAGATAGAGAGCAGCTAAATGGTGTGATTGAATGTATATTATGTGCTTGTTGTTCTACAGCGTGTCCATCATTTTGGTGGAATCCTGATAAGTTTTTGGGTCCAGCTGCATTGCTTCATGCTTATCGCTTTATTGCTGATACGAGAGATCAAGCAACAAGCGAGAGGCTTGATAATCTTAATGATCCGTATCGATTATTTAGATGTCATAGTATTATGAATTGTGCGGATGTATGTCCTAAACATCTAAACCCAACTAGAGCTATTGGGAAGATTAAAGAAATTATGGTAAGTAGAGTGGTATAGTTTTATGGATTATGTCGCATTTCAAAAACTCAAGTGGCATTCTAGGCGTTCAATACTAGAGCTTGATATCTGTTTTGATAAATTTATTCAAAGTGGTGGTCTTGATAGCTTAAATGAAAATGAATTACTTGCATATCAAGAATTACTTGAGTGTGATGATAGTGATTTGATGGTTCTATTGCTTGGTAATGATGTTGTTGATGATGAAATCACTCAAAATGTGGTTGATAAAATAAGATTGAAATAAGTATTTAAAATTATAGTAAAGGAAGTAAAAATGGCTGATAAAGTAGTTAAGATTGATTTTGGAGATGGACGAGTAGCTGAAATGCCTATTTTTAATGCTTCAATTGGTGAAAACGTTATTGATATGCGCGGTCTTGGTAAGTATGGAATGTGGAGCTATGATCCTGGGTTTTTATCAACCGCAGCTTGTGAATCAAAAATTACTTATATAGATGGCGAAAAAGGTCAGTTATCTTACCGTGGCTATCCGATTGAACAATTAGCTCTTCATTCAACACACTTAGAGTGTGCGTATTTATTATTATACGGTGAATTACCAACTAAAACTCAAAAAGAAGAATTTGAAAAATCTGTAATTAATCATACAATGTTAAATGACCAATTAATTAGTGTATTTAAAGGATTTAGGCGTGATGCTCATCCCATGGCAATGATGACTGGTATTGTTGGAGCACTTGCTGCTTTTTACCCTGATGCATTTGACTTTAAAAGTGAAGAGCATCGCAAGATTTCAATTATTCGCTTAATTGCTAAAATGCCAACTGTAGCTGCATATTGCTATCGTTATACACAAGGTTTACCTTTTATGTCACCATTAAACAAGCTATCTTATGCTGAGAATTTCTTACATATGATGTTTGCAACTCCTTGTGAAGATTATGTTATTAACCCAGTTATATCTAGAGCGTTTGATCGTGTTTTATTACTTCATGCTGACCATGAACAAAATGCTTCTACCTCAGCGGTTCGTTTAGCAGGAAGCTCAGGCACGCATCCATTCTCAGCAGTTACCGCTGGTGTTGCTTGTCTATGGGGGCCATCTCATGGTGGAGCTAATGAAGCTGTACTTAAGATGCTTGACGAAATTGGAGATGAGTCAAATGTTGATGCTTACGTTGCTGGAGTTAAAGCTAAGAAATATCGTTTGATGGGTTTTGGGCATCGTGTATATAAAAATAATGACCCAAGAGCTAAGATTATTCGTGAGACTTGTTATGAAGTATTAGATGTACTAGGTAAAAATGACGATCCATTATTTAAATTAGCAATGAAATTAGAAAAAGTAGCACTTTCAGATCCGTATTTTATTGACCACAAGCTATATCCAAATGTTGATTTTTATTCTGGTATTATTCTAAAAGCTATCGGTATTCCCGTATCAATGTTTACCGCGGTGTTTGCTTTAGCTAGAACAGTTGGTTGGTTATCACAATGGCAAGAAATGATTACTGAAAAAGATTTGAAAATCAGTCGTCCACGTCAGTTATATACTGGTTATACTGCTCGTGATTATGTTGGTATTGATAAGCGAGTTGCAGGAGTTTAATAATGGCAAATAATATGCCTAATATGCAGGATAAATGGAGTAACTCTTATCTATTTGCTGGCAATGCTGATTTTGTTGAAGAATTATATGATAGTTATTTAGAAGATCCTAAAAATGTAGAACCTAAATGGCAGAATTATTTTAATTCTCTTCAAGATGGTACAACAAAAGATATATCACAAAATTTAATTAAAGAAAAATTTGCAATTATTACTAGTAAACCTAATCTAGTCTCGGTAGGTGGTGATATTAGTGATGCTCAAACTAAAGTATGGCGGTTTATTGAAGCATATCGCACAGTTGGTATGGAGTATGCACAACTTGATCCATTAAAGCGTCATGACAGACCCAAACCAGCTGAGCTTTTAGTTGAAAACTATGGTATTCAAAATGAATTAGACAATGAGTTTTATATTGATCTAGATTTATCTACTTCGAAAAAATTTAAACTAAAAGATATTGTGAGTCGTTTTGATTCTATTTATTGTGAAAATTCTGGGTTTGAGTTTGGGCACATTGCTGATTTAAATGAACGTTCTTGGCTTACTCAATATGTTGAAAATAATTATCTAAACTTCAAAGTTTCATCTAATGAAAAAATCAATCTACTACAGAAACTTACAGAAGCTGATGGTTGGGAGAGGTTTTTACATACCAAATATGTAGGACAAAAAAGATTTTCTCTTGAAGGGGGTGATTCTCTAATACCAGCTCTTGACAGAATTATCAAAACTGGTGCTAAAAGTGGTATATCTGAAGTATATATTGGTATGGCTCACCGTGGTCGTTTAAATACTTTGGTTAATATTGTAGGCAAATCTCCACAAAAGATTTTTGATGAATTTGATAGTAATTATCCGCACTATGATTTTGTTACTAGTGGAGATGTGAAATACCATAAAGGGTATAAATGTGACTATGTAACCGAGAGTGGTTTAGTTAAAACTGTTCTAGCTTATAACCCATCGCACTTAGAAATAGTAAATCCAGTACTTAATGGGATGATTAGATCAAAGCAAGATACATCATCCAATATGGATAGCATTTTAGGGGTTTTGGTTCATGGTGATTCAGCACTAATTGGTCTAGGTACTAATCAAGGTATCTTAAATATGTCGCAGACGCGTGGATATAGTGTTGGTGGCATGATACATATTGTTGTAAATAACCAGGTTGGGTTTACGACTTCTGATATTCGAGATAATCGTTCATCTAGATATTGTACTGATATTGCTAAAATGATTGAATGTCCAATAGTTCATGTTAATGGTGACGATGTAGAGAGTATAGCATTTATAATGGATTTGGCTATTAAATATCGCCTGGAGTATAAAAAAGATATCTTTATTAATATAGTGTGTTTTAGACGTCATGGTCATAATGAAGCTGATGATCCATCATTAACTCAACCTTATATGTATAGTTTGATAAAACAACATCCTGGAACTCGTAAGGTATATGCAAATAAGCTAATAGGAGAGGGTGTGGTTACTGATGCCATAGTTGATACTATGACTGAAAGCTATCGTTTGGGGTTACTTAAAGGTACTCATATTAATTCAGATACTATGAAAGCTCTTAAATGGTATGATAGCTTTAATACTAAGCTTGTACTAGCGGCTACTGAGAATGATAAAGTAAATACCGCAATTGATTTACAAACTATATCTAAAATCACATTGGCAGTAACTACATTACCAGAGAACTTTACCCCACATCCTACAGTTGCAAGATTAATTGATAGCCGTCGTCTAATGGGAACAGGAGAACAGGCAGTTGATTTTGGGATGGCTGAGATGCTTGTTTATGGTAGTTTATTGCTTAATGGTATTAGTGTTAGGATGAGTGGGGAAGATACTTGTCGCGGTACTTTTACACACCGACATGCAGTTTGGCATGATATAAACCGAAGTGATATAAATGATAGTGGTTATTCTCCTTTGGCACAATTACAAACTAACAGTAAGCTAAAGATGTATGATTCAGTTCTAAACGAAGAGTGCGTACTGGGTTTTGAATATGGTTATAGTACTCAATCACTTCATGATTTAGTAATTTGGGAAGCACAGTTTGGTGATTTTGCCAATGGTGCACAAGTTGTTATTGATCAGTTTATTATTTCGGGTGAAGCTAAATGGGGTACACTTAGTAATCTAACCATGATGTTACCACATGGTTATGATGGTCAAGGTCCTGAACATTCTTCAGCTCGTGTTGAGAGATTTTTGCAGCTATGTGCAGAGCAAAATATCAGAGTAGTTATGCCATCAACTGCAGCTCAAATGTTTCATATATTACGTAATCAAGCATTAACAAACTATATCAAACCTTTGGTAATATTTATGTCAAAACGTTTGTTAAGATATAAAGATGCTATGAGTCCAATTAGTAGTTTTGCTACAGGGGAGTTTAAGAAATTAATTCCCGAAACTGTAGCCAAAGCTGATAAGATAGAGAGAGTTATCGTATGTGCAGGTCAGGTTTATTATGATTTTTATAATGAAAGATCACGCCTCAAACTTGATAATGAAGTTGCAATTATTCGACTTGAGCAGTTTTATCCGTTCCCAACTGAAATACTCAAACAAGAGTTAGCTAAGTATACTAAGGCGACTAAGTTTATTTGGGGGCAGGAAGAGCCACACAATCAAGGAGCTTGGTTGATGCTACGTGATAGCTTGGATTATGCTATTGATGGAGTTGGTGAGTTTAATGTTGTTAGTCGCCCTCCTGCAGCCGCTCCTGCATGTGGGTATAGCAATATTCATACTAAAGAGATGGCTGACCTACTAGCAACAGCATTTGCTTAAAGTCAAATGCTGTTATCAACTATGTCGCTTTAATTTTCTAATATTATCCCAAACAAGAACTTTTTGCTGTTTCGTCACGAGTTTGGGATCCATGCTTCACGTGGTACATTCTAAAATAAATTCGCATTTCACTCCTAAGAGTGCCAAAAAATTTCTTATATTTCGTACTTGAATTCAGATGGTTTACGTAAAATAATTGTACTTTGTCTTGACAAATAGGTGTATTATGGTGTAATGTAACTATATGTGACATGCATTGATACATTAATTTAAAAAATGAGAAATATTGTTTTAAATTTTTAGGAGAAGAGCTATGTGTAACTTTAAGTTAAAAGGCTTTTTAGTTGCCCTTATGGTTTCAACCGGGGTTCTATTATCAGCTTGTAATAGCGGAGGTAGTAGTGGTAGTAGTACTAGTTCAACAGCAACAACTGCTGGTAAACTAGTCATTACCACATTAGGTACTGGAAATACAATTGAAGATGAGGATGGTACTGCATATGCTGAGATAAGTATAATTCCAGCCTCAACACTTGCTTCTAGATTGTCTGAATCAGTAATAGTCACATTGCGAATTAGCAATC
>CANEUJ010000006.1 GCA_947441745.1 Neisseriaceae bacterium
AACCAAGATGTATTAGCAAAAGCAGTTTTAATCGCTCAAGACCATGGTTTTGAAACCTCTAAACTGATATTTAATTATCAGTCAGAATCACAGGTAAATGAATCTAAATAGATTCTAATGAGAGGCTCTCAAACAAACACATAATATAGAGTACTCCTACATCGTCATCCTCAACAAAAACAAGTTGTCGCTTAAATGTGAGTTGAGGATCCATGTTCTCACAGATTTTATTAGATATTCTCCAAATATGAGGATATGCTCTCACTTGCAACATAATAAATAATCCACATTACTACTTAAATAATAGAATTTTTTAAATATTCAATAATCTTACTATTAATAATATTGTATAATAAATGTTTGTTACCAATAATTTTATGAGATGAATACGATGAATATTGTCAACTGGGCAAATGAAATTAGTAAATGTAAAACCGATGATACGGTTGGAATTAGAATAGCCAAGCTTGCTGGGGAAAAAGATTTTTGTACATTTATTACTGAGATTAAACCATCTAAAAGCGTGAATGCACATTATCACAAAAACGGTGATGAACATTACCATGTAATCAATGGTTCTGGTGAAATGTATCTCAAAAATGTAATAAATGGTGAAGAGCACTCATACAAAGTATTGGCTAATCAATCTTTTGTAGTACCAGAAAATACGCTACATCAATTAACTAATACTGGTTCGATTCCCTTACTTTTAATGTTTAGTTGCCCAGCATCTCATCTAGAATCAGATAGATATTTTTTATAATTGGCTAAAATCATGATACGACTTGGTGTTAATATTGATCACATCGCAACGATAAGAAATGCAAGGGGAGAGTTATTTCCAAGCGTAATTGAAGCAGCTCTTATTGCTGAGAGCAATGGGGCAGACTTAATCACTGTACACTTACGTGAAGATAGACGCCATATTAAAGACAATGATGTCATATTACTTAGACAAACCCTAAAGACTGAACTTAATCTAGAGATTGCCGCAATACCTGAGATGCTTGATTTCGCTCTAGAAGTTCGACCTGATTATGTCTGTATAGTACCTGAAAAACGCGAAGAGATAACGACTGAGGGTGGACTTAACGTAACTGCAAATTTTGATTACATTGCTAATATGGTTAGCAAATTACAAGACAATGGGATTCGAGCCTCGTTATTTGTTGATCCTGATACTACTCAGATTACCGCAGCAGCGGATACTAATGTATATGCAATAGAAATTCATACTGGTAAGTATGCCCAGTCAAAAGATATGTACCATACTAATGAAGAGTATTATAAAATTAAAGATATGTGCGAATTAGCTGATTCATTGGATTTAGTTGTAAACGCTGGACATGGTTTGACTTACCATAATGTAAAACCAATTGCACGACTGCCTCAAATGCATGAACTAAATATTGGTTTTGCAATTATAGCTCAAAGTGTTTTTTGGGGATTGCCTAAAGCGGTTGCCACCATGAAACAATCAATGTTAGAAGAAAGAAGATAATGCATAATTTAGTAGCAATTTTAAGCGGTGCACTTTTTGTGCTTGCTATTATTTGTGGAATAGGGCCGCAAAATCTAAACATAATCACCCACGCGATTAAAAAAAACCATTCATTTACAGTATCATCAATAACTGCTTTTGCGGATATATCTCTTCTTCTCGCGGGAGGAATTGGACTAAGTTTGTCAGACTCTAAAACAATTATAATTATTATCAATATAATTGGTATTGTCTTTATGTGCTGGTATTTAATGACTAAGGTTCGAGGATTGTTTGGTCAGCATGATGCATTAGTTATTAAAAACGTAAAAGAATCTAGAAAAAAAGCTGTTATAAGAGCTTTTGCACTTACATTTTTAAATCCATTAGTATTAATTGATATGATAGTAATAATTGGTGCAACATCTTCTCATTATCACGGGGTAGAATGGGTCAATTTTATTATTGGTGCCATACTTGGTGATCTTATATGGGTTTTTGGAATAACTTTTATCGCACAATACTTTTCCAAACAGCTGAATCGAGTTAGCGTATGGATTACACTAGATGTTTTAACCATTCTTATTATGCTAGTGATTATATATAAAACAATTCTTTTTTTAATCTAAACATATGATTTACGGAATCGGTCAAGATATTGTTGAAAACTCTAGGATTAGCAGTTTACTAGATCTATATGGACAGCACTTTATTGATAGGGTGCTATCTAAAAGCGAGCAACTAGTATATACCAAACGAAAACATAAAGTTCAGTACATTGCCAAGCGTTTTGCAGCCAAAGAGGCTTTTTCTAAAGCCTGCGGAATGGGTTTTCGAAATCCGATACTCATGCCAAAAATCTCAGTACTAAATACCCCATCTGGCAAACCCGAATTTGTTTTTGATGTTACAATATTAGAGTTTTTAGAAAAACATAAAATCAATGGCTTTCATGTATCACTAAGTGATGAAATAAACACCTCAACCGCTTTAGTTATTTTAGAGAGTAACTAACGAGCACTATAACCACCATCAAATGGAATTACTCCGCCTGTCATGAATGATGCTTCTTTAGTAGTTAAAAAATAAGCTAGTTCGGCAACTTCATCAGGATTACCGACTCTTCCAATTGGCTGCATCATAGCTTCTTCTTTTTCTATTTCTAAAAGGGGTATTCCAGATTTTTTTGAATATCTATCAATAGCATTTCTATATAAGGGCGTATCTATTGTTCCAGCCCCAATGCAATTCACCCGAATATTATATTTAGCATAATCTAGTGCGGTACTTTTGGTTAGGCTTCCTAAAGCAGCTTTAGTCATACCATAAGCTGAAGAACTAGTTTTTGCAATAGTACATTGATCAGAACCAATTGTAACTATAGCACCACCATTTTGTTCTTTCATATGTGGGATAACTGCTTGAATAAACCAAAAAGCTCCTAATAAATTTAGATACAAAATATGCATCAAATCTTCATCACTAGTATTTTCAATTGTTGCTGAGAGATGTTTACCTGCTGATACAACTATACTATCAATCTGCTTACTTTCTGAAATAATATGCTTAATTGATTGTCGAATTTCCTCTGAATTACAAACATCAGTTTTTATATATTTATAATTTGGATTAGTAATATCATTATTCACTATATCTAGATTATATACAATATGCTCTTCTGATAAAAACTTCTTTACACAAGAAAGACCTATACCCGAAGAACCACCAGAAACAACTACAATTTGCATAACTAAATCCTAAAAACATACATGATATTAACATAGTAGTTTTAATTTTTGAGATAAATTTTTATGGTTAATTCACCCAATATAACTACAGTATGTTAAAATATTTTTTTAAATCTGGAGCCCTTAATGAAAATAAATAGAATTGAAATATTTGATACATTTTGTCAAGATAGACCACAGTGGCACCCTGTATTTGTACGTATCCATACCGATGAAGGAATAAGCGGTGTTGGTGAGGCTGGACTTGCTTATGATTGGGGGCATAGTGCTGCTACGAATATGATCAATGAAATAGCTAAAGCACGAGTCCTTGGTGCTGATCCATTCCAAACTGAACTTATTTGGAATAAAATGTACCGTGAGGGATTCTGGGCTGCTGGTGGGAATGCTGTATTTTTTGCAGCCATGTCAGCAATAGATACTGCACTTTGGGATATAAAAGCTAAAGCTTTAAATGTACCGTTATATCAATTACTAGGTGGTAAGGTTAATCCAAAACTTAGAACATATGCTAGTCAACTACAGTTTGACTGGGATACTGAAACTCGAAAATTAATCGAACCAATAGAGTATGCTCGTGCTGCAGAAAAAGCTCTAAAAGAAGGCTATAATGCTGTAAAAGTTAACCCCATGTTTTATGATAAAAACGCAAATACTATGTATGATCTAACCAAATTATTTCCTCATGATTTTATGCAACTAGTAAAAGCTCGGATGAAAGCTATCCGTGATACAATTGGTGATAGTGTTGATATCTTTTTAGAGTGTCATAGCTTACTTGGGGCAACTTCAGCTATTCAAGTTGGGCGTGAAATTGCCGATGAGTTTAATTGTGCTTTTATGGAAGAACCAGTTAATTACCTAAACTCAGCCCTTCATGACAAAATTGCTGCTAAAGTTCAAACTCCATTAGCAGCGGGTGAGAGAATATATTTCAGACATGGAATGCGCCCATATTTCGAAAATCAAACTATAGACATTTTACAGCCTGATATTGGTTTGTGCGGTGGAATTACTGAGACCAAAAAAGTATGTGATTACGCTGATCTATATGATATTCAAGTACAAGCTCACGTATGTGGTGGGCCAGTTGCAACTGCTGTATCACTGCACCTAGAAACAGCAATTCCGAATTTTTATATTCATGAACACCATACTTATGCTACTAAGAAGTGGAATCGCGAGCTATGTATTCAAGACTACCAACCTCAAAATGGCTTTATGGTAGCCCCTGAATTACCAGGGATTGGGATTGAGTTAAATGATGAAGTTCTTATGAAATCAAAATCTTTTGAAGTTAAATAAAAACGCTATAATGATATTAATATAAAAAAGATTAAAAATGCGCGTAATTGACACCCACATTCACTTTTGGGATTTAGCAAATAATATAAATAATTGGGTTTCTAGAGTTAATAAGCCGTATTTACTTAAAAACCATTTGCCAGACATGATAATCAAAAACTTTAAAGCTCAGCTTCATGGTGTAGTGCATATTGAAGCTCACGATTATGCAATTCCGACAACTTACGAGATTAATTGGTTGAGTCGGATTATGAAAACTATTCCAAATCTCAAATATAGTCATATAGCTTTTGCGGATATTACTTTACCTAAAAGTGAATTTGCTAAGATTATTGACAATCTAATCGTTTGCAAAAAAGTAAGTGGTATACGCCACATACTTTCACATAATCCCAAATTTGATTATAGCCCATGTGATGCTGATTTATCACAAAATGCCAATATTACTGAGAACTTAAATTATCTAGCTAGTACCCAGTTAATTTTTGATTGTCAAATGTATCCATATCAAATAGATAATATTCTTCCAGCAATTAAAAACTCTGGGGTTATTTGTATTATTGATCATTTAGCATTACCCGCTTGGGAGAAAGATGGCGACAAAGACCATAACACTTGGCAACATACTATTGCTGAACTAGCAAAATTAAAAAACGTGTTTATAAAAGTATCAGGTATTGACATGTTCAGACAGGATCATGAATTCGACAATGTTTTAGATTTTTGTTTTAAAATCATTCCAAGTAGCAATTTAATTTACGGTTCTAATTACCCCGTATCATTTAATCATGATTATAACTATTGGTATAATTACTTAAATACCTTTAATTTATCTGATAGCAAGAAAGAACAAATCTTTATGAAAAATGCTAATAGTATTTTTTTTAATAACACCCCTTAATTTTAGAGAAAGAGAACCAAATGAATAACATCACTCAAAAAAGTATTGAAGCTAAAATACGTGAAAGTAAAATAGGCACCGAAACAAATTTAAGAAAGCAATTAGCTTACCTATATCGAATATTTGACTACTATGGCTGGTGTGATCTTATTGTAACGCATTTATCGGTTCGCATTCCTGGAGAAAATGCACTCCTGATTCTTCCGTTTGGGGTTTCATTTAAAGAAATTACTCCTGATAATTTAGTCAAAGTGGATTTTGATGGTAATATTTTACAAAGTAGTGGCGGGTTTAACATAAATAAAAATGGCACTACTGTGCATAGAGCTATTTATACTAATAAATCTGAAGTTAATTGCATTTTACATACCCATTCTCACTATGGAGTAGCAATATCTAATTTAGAAGAAAAGCTATATTGTTTAGATCAAATTAGCATGATGTTTTATAATAAAATTGGTTATCACGACTTTGAAACATTATTTATTAATGACGATAAACAAGACCCATTACTCAAAGATATGGCGGAATTTAACAGTATGATCTTAAAAAACCATGGTTTATTAACTGTTGGTAAAAGCATAACTGAAGCCTTTTGGTTCCATTACTACCTAGAAACCACTTGCAAAGTTCAGTTTCTAACTATGTCTACAGGTGGCAAAATACGACACCCTAGTCTTGAGGTGATACAAAACACCGCTGGCAAATATGATAAATGGCGTAATGAAAATGATGATATATCAGTTAGTGATAGCGAGTTATTATTTGAAGCAGCAAAACGTCAAATTGGATATGTTTTTGAGTAGTCAATTCAATAAACGGCGGACATTACTGTTTTATTATTCGAATCCTCCATTTATTACTTGCTTGATTATAGAATAGCTAAAACCTCGATTTTGTAAGAACCTAATTTGTTTTGCTAGTTCTGCTCGATCAGTTGCAACAACTCCGAATTTCTTTTTAAATAGCTCACGAGCAAGAGCAACCTCATCAAAATCAGTATCGTTAATTATTTGAGCAACTAGATCACTATCAGTAGTTTTTTGGGATAATTGGTATTTGATTTTTAATAAGCCATGCTTTTTGGAGCGACTATTAATAAATGATTTGATAAAACGCTGTTCTGAAAGATACCCAGATTCGCACAAGTTATCCAGAACTTGCCTAATCTCACTCTCATTATCAGAATACTTTTTGAGCTTAGTAAATAACTCTTGATAAGCGTATTCACGCCTTGATAAGAAGTATAATGCCTTACTTTTAAGATTGTTAGCACTCATACTTCTTAACTAAAATCCAAAATCTTATTCAGGAGATAAAACTTCTTCTTCACGTTCAGCCAAAGGCACATCAGCTACCTTGATACCCGAAGATAAAGCTCTGATTTTAGCTTCAATCTCAGCAGCAATTTCAGGATGCTCAGATAAATACTCACGTGAGTTATCTTTACCTTGACCAATCTTAGCTCCTTTATAGCTATACCAAGCACCAGCTTTTTCAACAATATTGTTTAGCACTCCAAGCTCAATCAATTCACCATTTCTTGAAATACCTTCGCCATATAAAATCTCAAATTCAGCTTGTTTAAATGGTGGAGCCACTTTGTTTTTAACAACTTTCACGCGTGTCTCACTACCAATTACATCCTCACCCTTTTTGATAGATCCAGTACGTCTAATATCTAGACGAACGGAAGCGTAAAATTTAAGTGCATTACCACCCGTGGTAGTCTCAGGTGAACCAAACATTACACCAATTTTCATACGAATCTGATTAATAAAAATAACTAATGTATTGGTACGTTTGATATTTGAAGTTAGTTTACGAAGAGCTTGAGACATTAAACGTGCTTGAAGCCCCATATGGCTATCTCCCATGTCACCCTCTAGTTCAGCTCGAGGAGTAAGTGCAGCAACCGAATCAACAACTATTACATCAACTCCACCACTTCTAACTAACATATCAGCGATTTCAAGAGCTTGTTCACCAGTATCAGGTTGAGAAATTAACATATCATCAACTTTAACACCAAGTTTACGGGCATAAACTACATCAAGAGCATTTTCCGCATCAATATACGCACAAGTCCCACCATTTTTTTGGGCTTGAGCAACTACTGATAAACATAATGTCGTTTTACCACTTGATTCTGGGCCAAATATTTCAACAACCCTACCTTTTGGTAAGCCGCCCACCCCAAGTGCCAAATCAATACTCAAAGAACCTGTCGAAATTACTTGAATATCGTTAGCAATTTGAGTTTCATTCATACGCATAATAGATCCCTTGCCAAATTGTTTCTCAATTTGAGCAAGTGCTATCTGCAGTGCTTTTGCTTTTTCATTATCAGCCATTTATTTTAACTTCCTAAAATATAAATTGTTGTGTTTGTTCATTTATTAAATACTGTGTATCAGTTTCAAATAATTTCTTTTGCGTAAATTTATTTTCACCATCACGAGTAATTGATACAGCATGTAAAACTGGACTATTTCCAATAATACCAACTAATCTCCCACCGACTCTAAGCTGTAATTTAAGCGTTTCTGGGATTGTGTATAATCCACCGCCCACAAAAATTTTATCAAATGGAGCTTTGTCAGGTAACCCATTAATACCATTTAAATTGATAATACTTACATTGTTAATTCCAGCATAAGTCAGATTATTAACTGCTAATTTTTTATTTTGCTCATCAATCTCCAGACTATATACAAAATCAGCAAGCTTTGCAAGTATTGCCGTTACATAACCACTTCCAGTACCAATTTCCAGTACCTTATCAATTTTATCAACTGCTAATTCTTGAAGTAGCATAGCCTCAACTCTTGGTGTTAACATCGCCTGAATACCAGGTAATGGAATCTCTAAATCAGAAAAGGCTAATTGATTATATTGTTCTGGTGCGAACTTTTCACGTCCTACTTGACTAAGTAAGCGTAAAACATCTTCATTTCTCACATCACATGGGCGAATTTGTTGTTCAACCATATTAAACCTAGCTAATTCCATATCCATAATTTGTATCCTATATCGTTATTTCTCAGTTAGCACTTTTTTTACCAAATATTGCGTTACTTCAATAGCACGCTCTGGTAAGGCTGGACTAACTACATATCTATCACCAACAACAAAAGTTGGCGTACCACTTATATCATATGCCTCCATCTGGGTTTTATATTCAGATACTTTTGAGTTTACTGTAAAAGAATTATAGGTAGACATAAACTTCGTAATTTGATCTTGTGATAAACCATTTTGTGATAAAAACCCTTTTAATTGAACAGGATCATTCAAATCATGTTGGCTAAAGATAGCATTAAACGCTGGTGTATATAACTTGTCTAATTTCATAATTAAAAGTGTTGCACTTAATCTTGCATAATTTTCTGTAGATTGATTCCAGGCAACATGGATTCTATCTAAATCGACCGCCTTATTAGTTAATAATTTACTAGCTACTAATAGCTCAACACCTTTACAATGCACACACACAAAAGAGAAAAACTCTTTTACATTAACCTTCCCCTTAGGCTCTACTTTTTTAACTACCGCTTTGTTTAGGATTGTGTAATCAGTTCCCTCTACTATAGACGGCGAACTTACTGCGATAGCATTATTTAATAATAAAGCTCCCAATAACCCAATCAGAAGAGCTCTGATTTTAAAATGACGATTTAGTTGCATAAACATTCCTTCCTTTATTTAGTAATTCTGACTAAAGCAGAATTTATATGTCCATCAGATAGTTGGTTAATAATTTTTTGAGCATTTTGTTCATTAGTAAACGGCCCAACCAATACTCGATTCACAGTATTGTTTCCAGCCGTCTGTGATTTTATGGTTGAATCAACCCCAAGTAGTGCAAGCTGTGCCTTCATATCAGCAGCTAGCTCTTGACTTGAAAAAGCACCAGCTTGAACAAAAAACACCGTTTTTGGAATAGGTGCTGAAGCAACTGGCTTTGTATTTGCATCATCGGAATTATTATTAACTGCTTTTTGAGCCTGTAATACATCATAAAAATCATAATTACCTTCTGAAGCATTGTTTTTATTGGAGTTATCATTACTCGAATCTACCTCAGGTTTTATTTTAGTTCCTGGTGCCAAAATCATTGTGCCAGAACTGTTATTATTACTAGTTGCAACTAGATCCTTGTTTAAAAAAGGGGCGGGGACATTATTAAGATATACCGCCAAACCACCTGCTATTGCTATACCCAAAACTAAGCCAACTAGAAACTTATTCAACTTACATCCTAATTAAAACAATTTTTTATACTGAATAGCCTTCGCTATATGAGCTACCTCTATTATTTCTACCTTAGCCAAATCGGCAATAGTACGTGCAATTTTGAGTATTTTAAAATACACCCTTGCTGATAAACCCTGTTTATCAACTACCGATAGTAATAACTCTTTAGCCTTCGGAGCTAATATACAGTAGTTATCAACATCCGTATTATTTAAGGAATAGTTTAACTTACCCTGCCTATCCATTTGTATCTTACGTGCTTCAATGACTCGTTTTCTTATAATCGCTGAATCTTCACCAATAGATAGCGAGTCTAACTCTTTAGCAGTAAGATACGACACTGGCACCATTAGATCAAT
Organism: Neisseriaceae bacterium; assembly: GCA_947441745.1. Classification (GTDB taxonomy): domain Bacteria; phylum Pseudomonadota; class Gammaproteobacteria; order Burkholderiales; family UBA11063; genus Aquella. The sequence goes on from CANEUJ010000006.1 coordinate 10,051, forward strand.
ACGGTCTAAAAAAGGCCCAGATAATTTACCTTGATATTTAGCTACCTGTTCAGGCGTACATTTACAGACGTGTTGTGGATGTCCGTAATTGCCACATGGACAAGGATTCATTGCCGCAACCAACTGAAAATCAGCTGGATATGACACCTGCTGCCTAGCTCGGGATAGATAAATCTTTTTAGTCTCCATCGGCTCCCTAAGAGTCTCTATTGCTCGCCTTTCAAACTCTGCTATCTCATCCAAAAATAATACACCATTATGAGCCAAACTTATCTCACCTGGCTTTGGTATTCCACCACCACCGATTAGAGCTGCACTTGAGCAACTATGATGTGGCTGCCTAAAAGGTATTTTACCAAAATTATTTATATCAAACCCAGTTATGGATTGTGAATATATCGCTGCTGACTCTACAGCCTCCACTCGGCTTAATGGTGGCAAAATCGTTTTTACCCTCTGAGCAAGCATAGACTTACCACACCCAGGATTACCAACTAATAACACTGAGTGACGACCTGAGGCGGCGATTTCAAGAGCATCTTTTACCGCCATGTGGCCTCGAACTTCATTAAGGTTCACACTATCATCATAAATAGAGTTATACAAATACTCGTTACTTGGTAATACTTCTATCGGTTTTTCACCAGTTAAATGAGCTATAACCTCTTTCAAATTTTTTGCTGGGTATATCTCAACCCCACCAACCCGAGTTGCTTCAAGGCTACTTTCTAGCGGTAAAATATAGCGACGAGTTGCAGCATTATAAGCTATTGCTAGAGCCCCACTTACCCGACGAAGATCACCATCTAATGCTAATTCGCCAGCAATCTCAAAGCCTTCTACACAAAGCTTGCTTTTAATAAGACCACTAGCTAATAATATCCCAATCGCAATTGGCAAATCATAACGCCCTGAGTCTTTGGGCAGATCAGCAGGTGCTAAGTTCACCGTAATTCGTCGAGCTGGAAAGTTAAACCCCGACATTTGAATTGCTGAACGAACTCTATCTCTACTCTCTTTAACTTCGGTATCAGGCAAACCAACCATAGAAAAACTTGGTAAGCCATTAGATACATGAACTTCTACTATCACCTCAGGAGCAGTCACACCTTGAACCGCTCGAGAATAAACCCTACTTAATCCCATGTTTAGCCTTTACTAACTGTATTGGCTATGTGTAGTATTATACCATATTTAATTTTTACTAAACACACAACCTTTTAAGGAGAAAGTATATACTAAAAAATATGGTAAATTTTGCGTAATATACGCAAAAAACTATTTTATGGGTATTTTTTTAATTATTTCCTCTAACTCTTCTAGCTTCTTTCTAGTTGCGAGAAGTACTTTCTGCTGGGTATCAAATTCTTCACGAGTTACAATATCTAATTTATTTAAAACCGCCATAATTATAGCTTTAATATTTCCACTTATATCTTGTAATGGGTTATCTTTTAAAATTGAACCTAAATGATTATTAATTTGCTCTTTAATATTTTCTTTTAGCATTATTTATCTCCATTTATATTTAACAACATTTCTTTTGCATGTGATAGCGTTGTTGGGGTAATTTTTACCCCACCTAGCATCCGTGCTATTTCATTAATTCGTTCATCTGAATTAACATAACCGATTTCCGCCAATGATACTGCTTGATTATTATGTTTTTTTACGACTAAATGATTATTGCCACAACTAGCAGTTTGTGGCTGATGGGTAATACAAATAACCTGTTTGATACGCCCTAGTTTATTTAATAATTCGCCCACAATTGAAGCTACCTTACCCCCAATTCCAACATCAATTTCATCAAAAATAATTATTTCAGGCGGATTATGAATTGATAGTAGTAGATATAAAGCTAAAGCAGTACGACTTAACTCACCACCTGAAGCTACTTTCGCTAAAGCCTGAGTTGCAATACCTTTATTAAATGATACTTGATATTCGACATTTTCAAGACCATAGCCTGTTGGCTCAGACAACTGGTTTAATTGTACACTAAATTCCCCTGTAATTGCCAGCTGATGTAAATAATCAGTTACTTTAATCCCCAGATCTTTTGCAAAGCGTTTACGAGCTATAGATATTTCTTGAGCTAGTTTTGTATATTCATTATCTAAGCGTAAAACCTCTTTTTCTAGATAACTAATATCATTACTGTGCGTAATATTTTCTAATTTCTGCATCCATTCGTATAGTTTTTCACTAATTTGCTCTGGAAGTATTTTATGTTTTCGACTTAAATCAAAAATCAGATTAATTCTTTCCTCTAGCTTTGCTAAGCCATCTGGATCTAATTCAATAGTTGTTGCTAATGCGTCTAGTGAATTACTAATTTCTTGAAGCTCAATCTCAGCACTTGATAATAAATTAGTTAGCTCTGATGCTTTAGGAACATAAGGTATAATTTTTTGTAATCGTGAATTTAGTAACGATATTTTTTTGATAATTGCATATTCCTCGCCTTGCAAGATATTCTGGGCAAAATCAAACTCTTGTAATACCTCACCTGCATTAGCTAGTTGCTTATGCTCTAAGTTTATCTTATCCCACTCCCCTGGTTTTAAATTAAGCTCACCAAATTCCCTAATTAATACTTCCAAGCGTTCTTTTTCAGCTTCAAGCTCTTTAGTTTTTGTTATCGCTAGATTTAGCTTATGTTTAGCATCATGCAGAGCTTTAAATATGGAATATAGAGTTTTGGTCTGAATACCTGCATATTCATCAAGGAGATTTCTTTGAGTTTCTGATTTTAGCAAGGTAACTGAAGCGTATTGAATATGAATATCTAAAATTAGCTCACCAAGAGCTTTAATTTGACTATTAGTAACGGCATTGCCATTAATATATACTTTATTCTTCCCTTGATAATCAATAACTCGCCGACAAATTAGGTTATATAAATTATCACCATCTTCAAGATCATTAGCCTTTAGCCAATCGACAGTTATTGGATTAGAAAGCTTGAACTCAGCCTCAAAAGTCAGTTGTTTTTGCGAATTCCTGATTATATCTTTAGGTATTCTAGATCCAAAAAGCAACATCAAAGCATCAATAATAATTGATTTACCGCTACCAGTTTCACCAGTTACAACAGTTAGTCCAGCCAAAAAATCAAGCTCCAACTGTTCTATTAACAGATAATTGCTAATTTTAAGCCTTATTAACATTATTTACCACCTACAAATATTTATCAAGAAACGCGTTTTGACCAGTCAAGCTTGGTACGTAGAGTATGAAAGTAATTATAGTCTTTAGGGTGGATTATCTTGAACTCTTTAGGGTGCTTGGATAATAAAACCTTATCCCCAAACTCTAAGTCAAAACACTCTTGCCCATCAAAATGTATTTGGGTTGCATTCTCCCGCACTAAATCAAATTCAATCCTAGCATTATCATGCACTACAAGTGGTCTATTAGTCATAGACTGCGGGCAAATCGGTACTATAGAAAACACATTCGCCTCTGGGTGCAATATTGGGCCACCCGCCGCCAGTGAATAAGCTGTAGAACCTGTTGGGGTTGCAAAAATCACTCCATCAGACTTTTGGGATAAAACAAAGTGATCATCAATACTAATATTAAACTCGATCATATTACCAATTGCACCACGAGAGATAACGACATCATTAAGTGCAATAGCTTGCATCACCGATACATCGTTTCTAATCACCTGAGCGTTAATCAAACTTCTTTGTTCAATAGTATAATGACCATGAATTACAACTTCATCAATGGCTTTTAGCATATCATTACTTGCAATATCAGTCATAAAACCAAGCCGTCCTTGATTAACTCCAACTACAGGAATACCGTAGTTCACAAGCCCTCTAGCAGCAGATAGAAGAGTACCATCCCCTCCAATTACAATTACCAAATCAAGAATATCGACCCAAGAACCAATACGTCCAATATTTATTTCTGGTAGATTAGCATAATCTTCAGTTACTTCTGAGTCTATATAAACCTTTACCCCCAATTTTTGTAAATGAGTAGCTAAGTTTACCAACTGTAGCTTAAGTTCGCGACTCTGATATTTACCAATTAATGCAATATTTTTAAAAAACATTATTTTTTCTTAGGCATATACAAGTCAGTAATACTACCATCTACAATCTCACACGCAAAAGCTATTGATTCAGACAATGTAGGATGAGCATGAATAGTTAGTGCAACATCATGAATATCACAATCCATTTCAAGAGCCAAAACGGTTTCAGCAAGTAGCTCACCAGCATTTACCCCAACTATAGCAGCTCCTATTATCTTATGTGTTTTTTTATCAGTGATAATTTTGGTAAACCCATCATCACGACCATTAGCAAGAGCTCTGCCTGATGCTGCCCACGGGAATTTACCTACTTCAATTTCTAAACCTTGAGCCTTCGCTTCCGTTTCAGTAATCCCCATCCAAGCAATTTCAGGATCAGTATAAGCAACTCCAGGTATAGCTCTAGCATCAAAATATGATTTTAGACCTGCACAGTTTTCAGCAGCAATGCGTCCTTCATGCGTAGCTTTATGAGCTAACATTGGCTGCCCAACTACATCTCCAATTGCATAGATGTGTGGAACATTGGTTCTACCTTGCTTATCAACTGCGATAAAGCCATTATCTTGTACAATTACCCCTGCTTTTTCAGCATTGATATTTTTACCATTAGGACGGCGTCCTGCAGCAACCAATACTTTATCAAAGCGAACAGGTTCTTTAGGAGCTACTGCTCCATCAAAACTAACATATAATCCGTCTTTTTTAGCATCAACACTTGTGCATTTAGTCTTAGTATAAATCGCAGCATAACGTTTTTTGATTCGATTTTCTAATACACGAACCACATCACGATCAGCACCTGGTATTAGACCATCAGCAAACTCAACCACTGTTACTGTACTACCCAGACTAGAATAAACCTCACCCATTTCAAGCCCTATAATTCCACCACCAATAATTAGTAATTCTTTTGGAATATCTTTTAGTTCTAATGCTCCTGTTGAATCAATCACTCTTTTATCTTCAAATGGAATTCCAGGGATTTTGAATGATTGTGAACCAACTGCAATAATAGCATTTTTAAAGCGAATCGTTTTACTTCCAGAATCAGTTGCAACTTCTAATGTATGAGCAGAAGTAAATCCAGCAATACCAAATACAGTTTGGACTTTACGTTGTTTTGCTAAAGCATTTAGCCCACCAGTTAGTTTAGAGACAATACCCGCCTTATAATCGCGAATTTTATCAATATCAAGTTTTGGCTTTCCAAAACTTACTCCGTGATGACTTACTTCTTCAGCTTCATTAATTACTTTTGCTACATGAAGTAGTGCTTTTGATGGAATACACCCCACATTTAGACATACACCGCCAAGAGTGGGGTATTTTTCTACTAAGACTACATTTTGCCCCAAATCAGCGGCTCTAAAAGCAGCAGTATAGCCACCAGGCCCAGCACCAATTACAACAACATCACAGTCAATTTCACCATTGGTTTTAGGTATTTCACTAGCAGCAGTTGGTGCTTTAATTGGTGTAATGTCATCTGGAGTAGCTGTTTCAGTAGCTTTGGACACTTCAGTAGATGCGATAGTTGCCACTTCAAGTTTTAGAATTAAATCGCCTTCATTAAGTTTTGAACCAACTTTGGTCGCAACTTCAACCACGCTACCGCTGGCCGTTGCTGGCACTTCCATGGTAGCTTTATCTGTTTCAAGCATAAGTAGATTATCGTCGATATTAATAACATCACCAACTTTTACATATACTTCAGCAACAGTAACATCTGTACTTCCACCAATATCAGGGACTTTTAGTTCAATAACACTCATTTTAAAACTCCATTATTTAATTATATATAAGTAAAATGACTACTTGCACTTTCGGTATCAGTGGTATTTTTATTAGGCATATATAATGGCCCTTTAAACCCACACCCAACAACAAAAAGCAATACGATAGTAGCTGTAATTTTGTTTAGCATACGACTACTTAACTGCGGGAGTAAAAGCATCAGAGAAGAATCTATCTTTATCTAAGCCTAACTCTTCGGTAGCTAACTCAAAAGCATCTTCAATCATCCGCGGGTTTCCACAAGCATACATATCATAATTTTTCAAATTATCAAAATCATTTTTAAGAGCTGCTGTTACATAACCAGCAAAATACATTCGATTATTTTCTTGCGACAAACAAAGCGTAATTTTTATATTTAGTCTCTCGTGCCACTTATCTAAGAATTCGGTTAGATAAAAATCTTTAATCTCACGATTACCCCAGTATAAATGAATTTCTCGCTTATCATTATTTAGATACAGGGTCTCAATAATTGATTTAACTGGAGCAAACCCAGTACCCGTACACACTAAAAGCATAGGCTGTTCAGATTTTTGTAATTTAAACGCTCCCAATGGACCTTTAAAGCGAACCATAGCATCAGCTTGTAACTCATTCCAAACATATTCAGAAAATTCCCCACCTTTATGATATTTGGTATGTAACTCAATTTCGTCAGGAGTTACTGGTGAACTTGCTATTGAGTAGCTTCTAGCTTTACCTTTAAACATAATCTCTATATATTGCCCAGCATGAAACCCAAAACCTAAAGCTACTGGTAGTTTTAGAGTGATTACGGCTGTATTATGTATTTTATTGACAGATAAAACTTTAGATGCCATAATTTTTACTGGAAAACCATCTAATACATTCGGAATATCAAACACCAAGTCTGTTTGTGCGTGAGCTTTACATAATAAGGTATAACCTTGTTTGATGTCATCAGGCGTTAAAGTTCGTTGATTATAGGTATCAAGCGTAACATCACCCGAGATAAGTTTTGATTTACATGCTCCACAAACACCATTCTTACATGCGTGGGGGAGGTTGAGTTTTTGAGCCAATCCAGCATTTAATACTATTTCATCAGTTGTGACATTAAATTCAATTTTGTCTGGATTAATGGTGATTTTTAGCATAGTTATATGGGGTTTCGCTTTTAACAAGGTTATTAAAAACATAATTATAACATAATATACCAAAATATTTTTTGCAAAGCATTAGAATAGGTTAATAAATTCAAGAATGAAATCCAACAGGTTAATAAAAATATGATAAAATACTTTATGTTTGATAATGATGAAATATAACAAAATTTTAAGTCATTCTCTAGTTAATTAAAAAATAAACATAATGAATAGAGATAGATTTTAAAATCTTTAGAAGGATACAAAAGTGAGTTCTCCTAAACTTAATCAAAAAAACTATTTATCTGGAGTTACAGCTCATGTTGTTCCAATGCAAGATGCGGGACTACATACTTATTTACGTTCATTAGATATACAGTTTGGTTCTATAGATTCTAAATAATCACTGTTCTTGGATCCTAGATTATATTTGATAAACATTGTACTTTGGAACTAAAATTGATACAAAAAATTCGTTTATTTTGTTTATTGATAATAACAAACTTAGCATATGCTGAAGGTGGTTATTATATTGGAGTCGGAGCTGGATATTCAGATATTACTGCAAATGCAGTATCGCCTTTAGAATTTACCAATCCAACAACTAACGCACAAGATGCACAATCATTTACCTCCCAATTATACTTTGGATATGATATCTATAAATGGTTGGGGATTCAGCTTGATTATAATGTATCTTGGCTTGGGCAATATAATAACTCCTATAGCGTAAACCAGCAAGTTATTGGCCCATCAGTTTTATTGCATCTACCGTTTAGTATTTTTAGTGACTCCTTAAATGGCATATCTGCGTATACCAAGCTTGGTTATGACTATAATGCGGTTAACTTTGGTAATATTGGCTCATGTAGTGCATGTGCTAATCTCAATAGTGGAGCAAGTGGCTTCTCCCCCTTATTTGGGCTTGGAGCCGAGTTGGGCTTTAAAAATATTGGTTATAGATTGGAATGGGATTACTCAGGCGGTATAATGGCAAAAAACAATACCAACAATAATGCTATTAATACAAGCTCCAGCTCATATTTGGCATCAATAATGTACCATTTCTAAACATAACAAATATTGGAGTTTCTCAAATGAACAAAAAATTATTATTTATCTGTGATCCTTTAGTTGGCTTTAAAATAGCAACTGATACAACATATCTACTATTAGTTACTGCTGCTGAGATGGAGTTTGAAGCTTTTGTGGCTTTGCCTAATGAAATATACTCAGAAAGTAATCAAGCAATGGTAATTACTCGTAAGATACAAATCCTTGCAACAAATAAAGACATTCCTGGTAGCGTGATACCTTGGTATTCAGAAGATATAAATACCGAGAACCTCAATCTTAATGAATTTAGAGCTATTTTTGTTAGGAATGATCCGCCATTTAATATGGAGTACTATTATCTAACTCAGCTTTTATATATTGCGGAACAAAATGGGGCAAATGTAGTTAATAATAGTCATAGCTTACGTAATTTTAATGAAAAACTAAGTATTTTAAATTTCCCAAACCTAATAACACCAACCACTGTTACTAAAAATAAGCAGGTTATCTATGATTTTCTTGATAAACATGGTGAATGTGTAATTAAACCCCTTGATTTAATGGCGGGACGAGGTGTGTTTAAAATCTCACCAAAAGATGTAAATTGTGGGGCAATTATTGAAGGCAGTACCGAGTATTACTCCCAGACCGTAATGCTACAAAAGTTTATCCCTGAAGTTGTTAAAGGGGATAGGCGCATTTTTATTGTCAATGGTCATGTGATTGAGCACTGCTTATACCGTATTCCGCAAGAAAACCAAATTAGGGGCAATATTGCTGCTGGAGGACGCGGAGAAGTACATCTATTAACACCTGAAGATTTTAAATTAGCGAATGAAATAGCCAAATGGCTTAAAAATCAAGAGATTGTTTGGGCAGGAATTGATGTTATTGGTAATAAACTAACAGAAATTAATATAACAAGCCCAACAGGCACAAGACAGATTCTCACCCATACAGGGATAAATATTTTACAGATGGTATTAGAAAGTGTCTGATCTCAACCAATATATAAATGAAATTACAAATATCGTTGGTTTTGATGGGGTATTAACTAATGACAAGAAACAATACGAAACCGACTGGAGAAATCGTTATAGTAACCATTGTATTGCAGTAACACTCCCATCTACAATAGAACAAATCTCTACTATTTTAAAGCTATCCTCAATTTATAAAGTAGGAGTAATACCCCAAGGTGGGAATACTTCACTTTGTGGAGCTAGTGTACCAAATAATAGTGGCAAACCACAAATTATTCTAAATTTACGCCATTTAAATAAAATCATCAATATTGACATAAATAATCAAAGCCTTACAGTTGAAGCAGGGTGTACTTTAGATAAAGTTATAGATTACGCCAAGCAAAATGGCTTATATTTCCCTTTATCTATAGCATCAAGTGGAAGCTGTCAGATTGGCGGGAATATTGCAACTAATGCAGGTGGTATCCATGTCATAAAATACGGCATGATGCGTGATCTTGTTTTGGGGCTTGAGGTGTGCTTAGCTGATGGGAGTATTATTAATCAACTTCAAAGCTTGAAAAAGAATAATACTTTTTTTGATTTAAAACAGCTCTTTATCGGTAGTGAGGGAACTCTTGGAATCATAACTAAAGCAAGCCTAAAACTATACCCACAGCCAGATAGGTATTTTACAGCAATGTGTGGGGTTAATGATTTATCAACTGCATGTTTATTGCTTAATTCACTAAATAAATACTATAACCTTTGTGCATTTGAAATTATCAATCCACAAACTAGGGAGATTTATAATAAGCACTTTCGCCCTATGGGTGTAACTGCACCTTGGGTGATTTTATTTGAAATAGAAACTTATAGTGAGTTTAGTCTTGAAGAACTTGTAAATAAGCTAGGTGAATTAACAATTGATTTAGATAATATAATTCTTGCTAGTAATGAAAATGAACGTCAAAACTTATGGCATATACGAGAAACCATCCCTATTGCTGAAAAAATGGAAGGAGTTGCAGTTAAACATGATATTTCATTACCTATCAGCAATATTGACGAATTCATAAAAACAAATGAAAGCAACATCCTAAAACACTATCCAGATGCACAAATAATTATCTTTGGACATTTAGGAGATGGCAATTTACATTATAATATCCGGTTCAAAAACATGGATTATAATCAATTACAAAATAGCGAAGCTGAGATTAATAATATAGTATATACTGATGTATATAAATATAATGGTAGTTTTTCTGCTGAACATGGAGTTGGTATGCTGAAAAAATATTGGATGTCTAAATACTATGATTCAAGAAGTTATCAACTCGCATTATCGATAAAAAAACTATTAGATCCCAATGATATTCTAAACCCAGAAAAAGTTTTTTAAGTAGGTACTAAACTAATGTCATATCATGTGATTTTTGCTGGAGTTGTTGCAGTTACTGCATTCTCAATGTTTGTTAATGAACAGTTCTTGAAACTCCCTAAGACCATAGCTTTAACGATTCTAAGTATTAGCTTATCTTTTTTAATTACTGGATATATGCGTCTAACTCCATCTTATTTACACCCCCTACACGATCTATTGAGCGGTGTTGATTTTAAAACCACGGTTCTTGATGTTATGCTTGGTTATTTATTATTTGCTAGTAGTTTACATATAAATACCATTGCACTTAAAAAATACTTTTCTTCAATATTTTACTTAGCAAGTCTTGGGGTGGTAACTGCAACAATGTTTACTGGATTTATACTATGGCAAATAAGTAACCTGATTGGCTACCCACTTAGTTTTGCTAATTGTTTAATATTCGGTGCCTTAATCTCTCCGACAGATCCAATTGCTGTAGCATCAGTATTTCAAAGCACCAAAAACGTACCAGAACATATCAAAACTAAAATTACAGGAGAGTCATTATTTAATGATGCTGCTGGTATTTTACTATTAGTAATCTTGGTACAGATTTTTTATATGCATGATGCAAGTAAACTAAGCCTAATGTCAATTAGTTGGATTATAATAAAAGAATCTCTTGGTGGAATCATTTGGGGTATTATTGTTGGTTATATGACTGCTTTTCTTCTCTCAAAAACCAAGGATGCTGAAATCGGAATTTTACTAACTCTGGCAGCAGTTAGTATTGGATATATTGTAGCTAATCAACTACATTTATCTGGTGCCATAACTATGGTGGTGGCAGGGTTAATTGTCGGTCGAGTATCCAAATCAAAGCGATTTTGTGCTACAACAGTTCAAGGGGTGAATCAATTCTGGGATTTGGTTGATGGTATTTTGAATGCATTTTTGTTTGTATTAATTGGTTTAGAACTACTCACCATGAGTGTTAATTATAGCATCATTATAATGGGTATTATTGGGATAGTAATTGTTTTTACTGCTCGTTTTGGTAGTATGCTAATCCCTAGTATAGGGTTTTTTATCTATAATAGACGTAGGTATGCTTTTAAATGGTCAGAAATGCTTCTACTTTGTTGGGGAGGGATTCGTGGAGCCATCTCAATTGCTCTAGCATTATCAATAGAACATTTCCCAGAGTCGCTTGTCGCAATCACATATTTCATTGTAATTTTCTCCATCCTTATCCAAGGCTCAACCTTCAAATGGGTAATCGGTAAAGTATACCCCGCGAATAAATAACTACTGAGGGCATGGATCCCAAACTCTTATCGAAACAGCAAAAACTTCATTTTTGGGATGACATGGAGAGTGAAATCAGCATCCAGTTCGTGTTTAGGATGACATTAGAAAAGTAAAACAGCAACATGTTTGTATTTTTTCTTTTGTCATCCTCGACTTACGAGTTCTGCTGTGTGAGTATGAATCGAGGATCCATGCTCTTGCTCTAAATATGCTGTTGGGGCATGGATCCCAAACTCTCAACGAAA